>JANLSP010000456.1:0-10579 GCA_031362485.1 Novosphingobium sp. | reverse complement strand
GGCTTCAACCTCGCGGTCAAGCTCAGCCGCCGCACGTTCGAGCGCATCGCCCAGCTTGCCGCCGTTCTCACCGCTGGCGACGATCGCCACCAGCATTTTGGGAAAGTCGGCGGCGGCTTCCATAGCACGGTGCACTGTCTCGCCCTCGCGCACCCGTGCCGCGACCGCTTCTGCCTGCTGGCGGATGTAACGATTGGGGATCGCGGCGGCAGCAGAAATCAGCGCGTCAAGTAGCGGAACCCGGCTTTGCACCAGGGTCGCGAGCGTTGCAGCAAATCGTGCGGCATTGGCCTTGCGGGTGAAGCGGGCGAATGGCCTGCGAGTGGCGAAAATGCGGTCAAGAGCGCGCTGCCGCTCGGGCCGTGCCAGTTCGCGCCGCGCCAGAAAGGCCAGAACGGCCAGCACCAGCACGATCAGCAGGCCATACGAATTGATCATGTTGCTGACCGCGATCAGCATCCGCGTCAGCAGCGGCAGGTCGGCCCCGCGCGAGACGAAAACCCGCACAATATCCGGCACGACATAGACCATCATCAGCGTCATCATCAGCGCCGATACCGTGGCAAGCAGAGCCGGATAGAGTAGCGCCAGCCGCAATTTCTGCGCCGCCACATGCCGCGTCTCGACGAAACTGGCCAGGTAGGCCATGACCTCAGGCAAGCGCCCCGACTTTTCGCCCGCTGCAATAGATGCGCGATAGAACTCGGGAAATATCCCCGGATGGCGGCCAAGCCCGCGCGCGAAGCTCGAACCTTCAAGCACGGTGCCGCGCACATCGAGCAGCACGCTTTTGAGCACTGGTGATTCGGCTTGCGCCGCAACGAGACCCAGCGCCTCTTCGATGCGAACGCCGCTGCCGATAAGGGTAGCAAGCTGGCGCGTCGCGGTTGACAGTGCAGGGCCCGAAAGCCGGTCCCGGCGTGACAGGCGTGCACGCCATCCCGCCGCGCCTGGCTCACCAGCCGCCGCGTCGGCATGGCTGGGAACAATTGACACAGGCAGCAGCGCGCGGTCTCGCAATGCCCGCCGCGCGCCAGCGGCGTTGCTCGCCTCAATGACTCCGCGCTGTTTCTTTCCGACCGCGTCCAGCGCTTGATATGCAAAAGCGGGCAAGGCCTTAGCTGTCCTCGCGCACGACACGCGCTACTTCGGTGACGCTCGTCAGACCGGCGCGCAATTTATCGACGCCATCGGCAAGCAGCGACGGCGAATTTTGACGTGCAGCCTGGGTAAGCTCAGCCTGCGAAGCACCGTCGTGAATCAACCCTTCGAGCTTCTTGTCGATCGGGACAATTTCATAAAGCCCCGTGCGGCCGCTGTACCCTTCACCGTGGCAGACGGCGCAGCCAGTCGCGCGCCAGATTTTCTCACCCGGCGCAATGGCATTGCCCAGCATCGCCGCGTCGGCGTCCGAGACAAGATCAGCGGTGCGGCATTGTTCGCACAACTTTCGTACCAGCCGCTGTGCCACCAGGCCGATCACCATCGGGGCCAGCAAGAAGCGCTCTACTCCGATGTCGATCAGCCGGGCAACACTGCCAAGCGCTGAATTGGTATGCAGTGTGGTTAGCACCAGATGGCCGGTCATGCTTGCCTGCACCGCCACCTGCGCGGTTTCACCGTCGCGAATTTCACCGACCATGACCACGTCGGGATCCTGCCGCAGGATCGCCCGCAAGCCGCGGGCAAAATCCATGTCAATGCTGGCATCGACCTGGGTTTGGGCAACGCCTTCAAGCTCGTACTCAATCGGGTCCTCAACCGTCATGATATTGCGGCGGCGGTCGTTTAACCGGGTGAGCGCGGCATAGAGCGTTGTGGTTTTTCCCGAGCCGGTCGGTCCGCTGACGATCAGGATGCCGTTGGGGCGCTCAAGCAGGCGGCCGAGCAGTTCGGAATCGCGCGAACTCATGCCCAGCGTTTCCAGTTCCGGCTTGACCCCACTGCGATCAAGCAGTCGCATGACCACTCGCTCGCCGTGCTGGGTGGGGATAGTCGAGACGCGCACGTCTATTTCATGCCCTCCGATACGCAGCGTAACCCGCCCGTCCTGCGGCATGCGACGCTCAGCAATATCGAGCCGGGCCATGACTTTGATCCGGCTGACCAGCATCGGCGCGAGCGCGCGTTTGGGCTCGATCACCTCACGAAGCACGCCGTCGATGCGAAACCGGACAATCAAACGTCGTTCCTGCGTTTCGACATGGATGTCAGACGCACCTAGTTTTATCGCCTCCAGTAGAAGCGCGTTTATAAGCCGGATAACTGGTGAATCGTCGCGATTGTCGAGCAGATCATCGACATCGGCGGCACTTTCGGCGAGCGTCGCAAGATCGACTGCATCTGAATCGGCGACGTTCGAGGCCATGCTCGAGATTTCGCGGTAAGTAGATTGCAGCACGGTTTCAAACTCGGCGTCGGAAACCTCACGCCAGATGATCTCGCCATGCAACCGCTGGATCTCAAGCAGCACTGGCAGACTGCATCCGGCCTTGTGAATGCAGACGAGGTCGCCCGCTTCGAGACGGACCAGCGCACCACCCTCACGGGCAAATGCATAGGGCATGCCTCCTAGCGCCAGTGATTCCGGCCCGGATCCGGCGGGGGGCTCAGTCGCGATCACGGGCAACGTAGGGTCTAGCAAAAGATCTGTCATCAGCCGGAAAACACTACTGTGGCCGAAACGATCCCGGCTGTGCCTCGACGCTCTATTTTGACTTCATTGGTGCGCAGTCTGCTGGTCTGTTCGATCTCGGCAATCCACGCCAGCACCTGATCGAACGGCGCATCAGCGAGGACGACGCGGGTGGCTGCGCCTTCAGGCTCGATCCGCTGAATTGTCAGGCGCGCAGCCGACGCGCTGTCAGTGACGATGGCCGAGCCGGTGCCGCGGCGAAAGCGCCCGGCCTGTGCCAGCCCCGCACCGCCGGTCCTCAGCCGGGCTTCGAGCAGCGAGGCACTGCGGATATCGGACACGGCATCGGCCCGAACCGCGCGCAAGGGGGCAATCACGGCGACCAGCAGCAGCGCAAAAATGCCCATCGCTGACAGTGCCCCGAGCAGCACCTGTTCGCGCACACTGCGTTCGCTCCACCAGATCCGTGATCGCTGCCAATATGGCTCAACCGCACTGAGATTTAACCGCTGCACCATCATGCGCCACCAATCGCAATCGTGCCAACCGCGCGGCCCTGATCGGTTGAAGCAGCGCCCGGCTGGGCCTTGAGACCTGCACCGGTCAGCGCCTGCGTTGCGGCCTGCAGTTCGGCAATGTCGGAGGCTTCCACTGCAATTGTCAGCGTGCCGAGGTTGCGATCAAACTGAACCGAGCGCCACACCACCGGGCGCTGGAGCGTGGCGAGCGCACTGCCCGACCGGGTCAGCAAGGCCAGAAACGGACTGGACGTTCCCGGCGCTTCATCGGCTGCCTGTTCGGCAAGTGCGCTGCCAATGTCGGGACCGATCACGAGCCCCGGCTGCAAGCTAGCCGCCAAGGCGCGGACCTCGGTTTCGCGCGCATTGGCATTCTGGCGCAGCGCCAGAGTATCGGCGACGGCAATTGCACCGTGTGCCGCAGCTCCAAGCGCAGCCACCAATGCCACCCGTTTCCAGATGGCGTCGATGCGGCGGCGCGGCGCAGAGTAAGGACCTTGCCGCAGATCGAGCGCGGGTTGCAGCAGCCGCGCCGCAAGCGGTTGCGGTTCAATCGCGGCGGGCGCGCCGTGCATGTCAGGCGGCAGCGGGTCACCGTAAGCCACACATTCAGGCTCGCCAGCCGCTTTCCACGCGGCCCCGAGCAAGGCTAGCGGCATCGCGCTGGCAGTGCCATCGGCAAGGCGAACCATGGCGCGCGCAGCCGCCAGATCGACCGACCAGCCGCCCGCCCCCGGCACCGGCAGCGACAGCGCATCGGGCACCAGCGATGCCGATTCCATTCCCGAGCGGGATAGCAGCGAGACCCAGCGCAGCATCAGTTCATGCCTTACGATCCCGGTCAACCAGATGTTCGGTGCAAGCTCAGCTCCGAGCGCAACGTGAACGCTGTCCAACGGATCGGCGATCCGGTCCTCGATGGCGTAAGGCAAGGCGGCGCGGCGGCGCGGCGCGCTGGCCATCGGCGGCAGTTTGACTGCAAGAAGCAACACCTGTTCGCTGGGGACCAGGACCACTGCAGGACCATCGGAAAACGGTTCGACGCAGACCAGTTCATCGCCGTTAATCGCCCAGATACCACTGTTTGGCGCCTCCACTTCCTCGGCCAGTGTTTCAGGCTGCAAAAAGTGCGGAATTTCGTCCGGAAACCGAGCGGTAGACGACGTAGTTGGTGGATTTTCCATATGGCATCGTTATAACGACCCCGGATGCTCACACACAACCAATTTATCGGCTTTGCCCCAATGACCGAGGTGCCGGAAGGCCAACGCGGGTTGACCTTGATCGAGATTCTGGTGGTGCTCGCGATCATCGCCGTCATGGCCTACTTGATCGTGCCAAATGTCATCGGGCGGCCCGATCAGGCTCGAGTTACCGTCGCGCAAACCGACATGCGCACAATCTCGGCTGCGCTAAAAATGTACCGGCTTGATAATGGCGACTATCCGACGTCGGAGCAGGGACTTGGGGCATTGGCGGCGCGCCCTAGCAGCGCTCCGGTGCCGGTCAACTATTCCCCAAGTGGTTATCTGGAGCAGGTGCCGGTCGATCCGTGGGGGCGGCCCTATGGCTACAGCTCGCCGGTTGGCGGCGGCGGGTTTGAAATTGTCTCTCTCGGCAAGGACGGCAAGCCGGGCGGCGAAGGTGTCGATGCGGATCTTGTGGCGCGCGGCCAGTGAACCAAACTGCTTTCAGCGGCGATGCGCGCGAGGCTGGCCTGACACTGGTCGAAATGCTGGTGGTGCTGGCGATCATCGGCATCATCGCTTCGGTAGCGGTGCTGTCAGTGGGCGGCGCATCCAGCCGCTCTGCTCAGGTTGAAGCGCGGCTGCTGCAATCGCGTCTGCAGTTTGCCGCCGACCGCACCATGGTCACTGACGAGATGATCGCGCTTGTGCCCGCCGCCGACGGATACCGGTTTGCCGAGTGGGATGAGGGCGTTCAAGCCTGGCGCGATAGCGCGAAAGCCGGTCTGGCGACGCCCCACCAATTGATGCGCGGGGTTGTGCTAACGACATCGGATAACCGGTCGCTGTTGCCGCTTGGAGCTTATGCCAACGGCGCGGGCTTCGTGTTGACCTTGGCGGGCGATAACCGGACATGGACGGTTCGGTTTGACGGGGTGAGCGCGCGCGCTTCCCCGGCTGCTCTGGGTGTGCCAGTGACATGACTGCCCCGAACACCGAACGCGGTTTCACCTTGGTCGAGGCGATGGTGGCGATGGTCATTCTGGCGATTGCCACTGTGGGCATCATCCGCGCTGCCGAAGCGCACATCGACAACATCGGCAGGCTCGAACGGCGCGCAGCGGCGCAGTGGGTCGCAGAAAATGCACTGACCGAACTGACGCTTGCGCCTGCGGGTTCAGGCGCGAACCCTGAAGTCGAAATGTTCGGTTGGCGTTGGCACGTAACCGTCGCCACCGCAGTCAGCGAGGATCCTGACCTGCTGCTTGCCACTGTGCGCGTGTCACAAGCGGGGTCGGTCGCGCCGCTGGTCAGCCTGCGGGGTTTCGTCGATCGCGGAACGATTACCCCATGAAGCCGCTCACCGCGCAGCGGGCCGTCGATGTGTTCACGATTGTGGTGATCGCCTCGGTGGGACTTGCGCTAGCCCATTTGACGTGGCGTCTGACCGGAAATGACGGAACCAGTCCTGTCGCGGTGCCATTGGCGCGCAGCGACGGCGAGGCGGCGGATCTGCGCCCGCTGCTGGCGCTGCAACCGTTTGGCAAAGTCCTGGCTGCGGGCGAAGGCAGCAGTGGCGGCACCGTGCTGTTGCGCGCAATCATGCTGTCTAGCCCGGTCGAGACATCTGTGGTGCTGATTGCCGGGGCCGATGGCAAGGTCGCCGCCTATTCGATGGGGCAGGCAGTCGGCGACGGCGTGATCGAGGCAATCGAGGCTGAGCAAATCGTGCTGCGCACTGCGACCGGGCAACGGGTGATCGGATTTACACCACAAACGGCAAATGCTTCGACACCAGCTCCCGCCCCCGGGCAGGCCCCATCGGCCGCAGCCGCAGCGCTGCCCGCTGCCGCGCCCCCGCAGGCTCCGCTCACCGGGGCCGCCGCAATCCGCGCTCTAATCCCCGAATCGGCGCGCGGCGCCCGCCCGGTCAGCCCGCCACCCGCGCCTGCAGCCGCGCCGCCGCCTGAAGCCTCGACAGGTTACCGGGTCAACGGAGCGAATCCAGCGATGGCTGCGGCAGGCATCCGAACCGGCGACATAGTCGTTTCAGTCAATGGCCGCTCGGTTGCCGCCGGGGCTAGCGAGAGCGAGCTTTTGGCGCAGGCTGTTTCGGCAGGTTCGGCACGGTTGGAAATTATTCGGGATGGTCGGCGGGTATCGTTTACCGTCCCCATGCGTTAGACATGATTGTGATGTATTTGATTCGCCGCTGGGCGCTCCCCGCTGTCTTGTCGGCCGTGCTTGCCATGCCGGTTATGGCCCAACAGTCCCCGCCAGCCCCGGCTGACGTGGTCGTGAACATGCGCGATGTCGATATTGCCGACGTGGCCCAGCAAATCTCTCGCATAACCGGCCGCACGATCATTCTGGATCCCGCAGCAAAAGGGATGATCAACGTCACTTCGGCGACCCCGCTGACTCAGGGCGGTGTGTGGGAACTGTTCGTCTCGGCCCTGCGCGGCCAGGGATTTGCCGTGGTGCGCAATGGACGCGCGTGGCGCGTCGTGCCCCAGGCGAATGCCGCGCGCGAACCCAGCAGCGGCGCGGTCAGCGGGCGGGTGGTTACCCGAGTCATACGTCTGCGCAATCTGTCGCCCGAAGCCGCCGCCCGGATTTTGCGCCCCAACGTGGCCTCGTTTGGCAGTGTCGAGGCGGTGACGAATCCAAATGCCATCGTCGTGACCGATTATTCCGACAATGTGGCGCGGATCGAAGCGCTGGCCCGTTCGCTTGATGGCGGCGGCTCGGGCTCCGGGTTTACGGCTATCTCGCTGCGCTATGCCTCGGCCAAGGATGTCGCAACCGCAATCCAAGGTGTGCTTGGCGAAGGCGAAGGCGGTGCTTCGCGCGCGGTGGCCGATGAACGTAGCAACATCGTCCTGGTACGCGGCGATGCGCGAATTCTGGGCGAGGCGCGCCGCATTGCCCGCACGCTGGATGCTCCCAGCGGGGTTGCCCCGATTACCCGCGTATTTCGATTGCGCTTTGGCGATGCAGAGGCAGTCACCCGGATATTGCGCGGGCTGCTCGGCGCGGAGGGAGCCGCGAGCAATCCGGTTGCTCGAACGCTCTCGCCTTCCTCACTGGCAACGCCCTCGGAGCGGCCAATAGCGTCGGGCATCAACGGCAACCTGGGTGGGCTGACAGGCGCTGGCGGCGGGCGGTCCTCGCAAAGCCTGGCAACCGCGATTGGCGGCGGCAGCAGCGAAGGTGGCGGCGGCTTTGCCACGCCTGATCTCGCGGTGCAGTCTGCGCCCGAGCTCAACGCCATTGTCGTGCGCGGTGCGCCCGCAGCAATAGCCGCGATCGATCCGCTGATAACCGAGCTCGACGTGCGTCGCCCTCAGGTCATGATCGAAGCAGCCATCGTCGAGGTTACTGGCGACCGTTCGGAAGACTTCGGCATTCAGTTCGGCGTCGGTGCGGGAGCGGACGGTATCGTGAATGCTGCTGGCACCTCGTTCTCCAATCTCGGCACCTCGCTGCGCCAGGTGCTCGCCTTCATCGGCGCGCCTGCTGCAGGCGTCATTTCCAACGATGGTTTTTCGGCCGCTGTTGGCGAGCGCGGCACTTTTGGCGCGCTGATCCAGGCGTTGGGCCAGTCGACCCGCGCCAACCTGCTGTCGACGCCCTCGATCACGACGCTCGACAACAAAGCCGCGGAGATTGTCGTGGGGCAAAATGTGCCATTTCGCACCGGCAGCTATGCCACCGACGGCAACACCACCACCCCGTTCACCACCATTGAGCGCGCCGACGTCGGTATCACGCTGCGCGTGGTGCCGCGCGTGCATGAGGGCGATACAGTCCGGCTCGAGGTTAATCAGGAAGTCTCGTCGCTGATTGGCAGCGTGGCTGGGGCCGCTGACCTTGTTACCAATCGTCGTTCGATCCAGACCACAGTACTCGCCGATGACGGACAGACGATCGTGCTGGGCGGGCTGATCAGCGATGATCAAATGCGCACTCGCAGCCAGGTGCCGGTGCTCGGGGACATTCCGGTTCTCGGCGAATTATTCAAGTCACGCCGCGAATCTAAGACGCGCCGGACGCTGTTTGTCTTCCTCAAGCCTACGATCCTTCGCGATTCCAAATCGGTGGCCGCGGCAGCCGCGACCCGATACGAGCGGGTCCGGGGTGCGGAAGCCGATCTGGAGCGCGAGCCCAGCATGCTGCTCAAGCCGCCCACCGTGCGGCTGCCGATTGAACTGGACGGGATTTACTGAACCCCGCCGCGTCAGTTCGAAGCAAAACTCAGGCTTGAAAAGGTGGTGCTGAAATCTGCCCGCTGGTTTCCAGACAAGCGCACCGCCCAGACCACATTCATTTGCCATTCCGAGGATCGCTTGAGGCGGAAGGCAACCTTGCCGTCATATCTTGTGCGGCCGGTGGCAGCAGGCACAGCATCACGCGCAAGGTCGGTGATCTTGACCAGCGCGCCGGGAAGCGGCCGCCCGTTGAACAGCACCTGCGTCACCAGAATGCGGTCAGGTCCGAGCAGCAACGGATGCCGAGCCGGGATGATTTCGAGGCTAAGTCCGACCGGGCGGGTAACGCGCGCCGCCGATGCGGGATCGACCGACCCCACCTGGACAATCGACTTCGCCCGGCGACTGTATATCTCGCGTCCGTCGGTGCGCTCACTGCGTTGCTCGATGCGCGCCCGAGCAATTGGCGTGATCCCCTCAGCTGCGACATAGTCATTGAACCGCAGAAAGGGCAGCTGGCTGAAAACCGAACCCGATTGCAGCGCAAAGACATAGGCACCGGCGCGGCTCACCGGAACCAGTGCATCCATTCCTGTCGCGCCAAGCCGCAAACCTGCGGTGCGGTCAACCGTTCCATCGGGACCAGTTGAACGAAACTGAACGACATTTTCAGCCCTGCCCCCCCAGCGGGTGCGTGAGGAGCCATGCCCAACATACATTGCCAAAGGCACTGGCTGAGGCGAAGCGAAGCGGAATTGCAGCGGCTGAATCCAAAAGTCATGCGCGAGCACGGGCGACGCTATCACAGCTACCAGTCCGACCAGCCAAAGCTTGCGCATCTCAACAGCCCTTCCTAGTCTCGATAAGGTCTTCCATGCGCAAACATGGCCTTTGGCACAAGGAATCATCTGCTTGAAAGCGCAGCTAAATCAGCCAACCGCACTCTTGGCTGCCGTCTGCCTTGCTGCTGGCTTGGCGACACCCGCTCTCGCGCACGAAGCCCGTTCGCTGTCGCTGGGTTTCGGCGGCGGTTTTATGCATCCGCTGGCAGGGCCAGACCACTTGCTGGCAATGGTTGCGGTTGGCCTTTGGGGCGCGTTCTTGGGCCGCCCGCTGGTCTATCTGCTGCCAGTCATTTTCCCGACAATCATGGCGCTGGGCGGGATCATCGGCATGGCCGGACTGCCGTTCCCGCCGGTGGAGCTGGGGATAGCGGTGTCAGTAATCGTATTGGGACTGGCCATACTCGCGCGCTGGGCCGCTCCGGTCTGTCTGGCGGTCCCGGTGGTTGCGCTGTTTGGGCTGTTCCACGGCTTTGCCCACGGCCTCGAATTGCCCTCGATGGCCGATCCGGTGGCATTCAGTCTCGGTTTTGTGCTCGCCACCGGGCTGCTGCATGTCTGCGGCATCGCTCTCGGCGAGCTGCGGCGGTGGCGGGCCGGCGAGCGGGGGCTGCGCGTGGCTGGCGGCCTGATTGCGTTAAGCGGGGGGTGGTATTTCTACGCCGCCATCGCCGGATGAAAAGCAGCAGTGTCGCCGCCGGTTTGCTGCTTGTCGTACTCGGATTCGCGCTCGCTTTTCTGCCGCGCCGCGCCGCGTTGGCCGGGGCGGTTCTGGCGGCTGGCATGTCGCTTGTCGGGGCGGCGCTACCGGGCATTGACGCGAGGCTTGCCTTAGCCGGAGTCTGGGTCAGCCTGATAATTGCGTCGCTAATCGTTTACTGGCCAAAGCTGGTTCGCAAATGGCCGCTGCTAGGTTTTGCGTTGCCGCCCCTCGCCGGGCTTTGCTCGGGCTTGCTTGCTGGTCGGGACGGTGGGCTGGCTGCAGCGCTGATTTTGCCTCTGCTGCTGGTCTCCGTTCCAGCGGTTTGGTGTATTCAGCGCGGCTGGACGCTAGTCCCGCGCGTGGTGACAAGCTGGCTGCTCACTGTCGCACTATTGATGGCGGCACTAATTGGACTTTTGGTACGGTTAGCGCTCCATCTCAATATGTGATTTCAAACATTTGGCCGATTGATGCTGACACTTG
>JANLSP010000455.1:0-2097 GCA_031362485.1 Novosphingobium sp. | reverse complement strand
TGATGCCTTCGGGAATCTCGCTGCCGTCGCTGAGCAGGATCGCCGGGTTGGTCATCAGGTGGCCGACATTGCGCACGAATAGCAGGCTTCGGCCACCTGATGACCAATCCAGCGATCCTGCTCAGCGACGGCAGCGAAATTCCCGAGGGCGTCATGGACGCGGTGATCACCAGTGCCATCTCGGCGCAGGATGTGCGCGGCTTTGGCAAGTTCAAGAACTCGCGCACCGGCAGCATCTACATCGTCAAGCCCAAGATGCATGGGCCGGAAGAATGCGCCTTCACCAACACGCTGTTTGATGCAGTGGAAGACCTGCTCGGTCTGCCGCGCCACACGGTCAAGGTCGGCGTGATGGACGAAGAGCGCCGCACGTCCGCCAACCTTTCCGCCTGCATCCATGCGGTGAAGGACCGCATCGTCTTCATCAACACCGGATTTCTTGACCGCACTGGGGACGAAATCCACACCTCGATGCGCGCCGGGCCGATGATCCGCAAAGGCGCGATCAAGGCTTCGGGTTGGATCGCCGCCTATGAAAAGCGCAATGTTGCCATAGGCTTGGCGGATGGCCTTTCCGGCAAGGCACAGATTGGCAAGGGTATGTGGGCGGCGCCCGACCGCATGGCGGCGATGATGGCGGAAAAGACCGTCCACCCCAAGGCGGGGGCCAACACTGCCTGGGTGCCGTCGCCGACGGCCGCGACGCTCCATGCGATGCATTATCATGCCATCAACGTGTTCGATGTGCAGAAGGAACTTGCTGGCGAGGCGATTCCCGGGCTGGACGACCTGCTGGCGATACCGCTGGCGACCGGCATCAACTTCTCTGAAAGCGAAGTGCGCGAGGAACTCGACAACAATGCGCAAGGCCTGCTCGGCTATGTCGTGCGCTGGATCGATCAGGGCGTCGGCTGCTCGAAAGTGCCTGACATTACCGATGTAGGCCTGATGGAAGACCGCGCAACCTTGCGGATTTCCAGCCAGCACATGGCCAACTGGCTGCTTCACGGCGTCTGCACGAAGGAACAGGTGATGGATTCGCTCACCCGCATGGCCGCCAAGGTCGATGCGCAGAACGCCGGCGATCCGCTGTATGATAAGCTCACGCCCGAAAGCATGGCCTTTCAGGCGGCTTGCGATCTGGTGTTCAAGGGCACCGAGCAGCCGAACGGCTACACCGAGCCGCTGCTGCACGCCTGGCGGCGGAAAAAGAAGGCTGCAGCGCGTCTCTGAGGGTTCCGCGAGGTGAGGGCGTTAACCGAGTTCTAAACATATTTCCATTAGGCTCGCCAGCAATACGCATTGCATGGGAATCAGTCTTTGGGCCAGACCGATAATCGGACGGAAGAGCGCACTGCGGCGTTGCTCCGTGCCCGCCTGCGCGGCAGCGGGCTGGAGCGCGATGCCTGCATCCTCGATCTTTCCGAGCAAGGCTTGCTGCTGACCGCCGCGATGCCACCCAAGCGCGATCAAGCAGTCACCATCGTCTCCAACGGCTATTCGATCACCGGGCATGTCCGCTGGGTCAATGAGCGCCGGTTCGGGATCAGCCTCGATGCGCCGATCGTGGTAAGCGACGTGGTTGATGGCAAGATTCTGGCGCAAGGCCGCCGCGCCGAAAGCCCGGGCCTGCCGGAAAACTTTGGCGCAAGACCGGTCTCGGCATCGGCAAGCCTGACACTGAACGACTATATCCAGTCGAAATGGGCGCGCTATGCGCTGATGGCAGTCATCGCCATTGCCGGGGTCACCTACATCGCCAGAGAAGTCGGCGAGGTGTTTAGCGGCATGTCCGAGCAGATGGCGGCAGTGCAAGCGGTCAGTCATGCGGAAAGCGACGCGCTCTCGAAATAGGATCCGCCGCCCAGAGCTTCAGGTCACGACGGGCTCCAGCAAGCGGATCGTCCCTGCGACGGCATCGATCTCCGCAGCGATACCCAGCGGCATGCTCACCTGACCGGCAATATGGCCGATCAAAGCGCCTTGAAATGCGGGCACGCCGAGGCCGCCAAGGTGCTGGTCCAGCACTTCGTAGATGGTGAAATTGCCATAGCCGTCGCCCGGGTTGGTGCAATTGGTGCACTGGCCGAACACGAC
>JANLSP010000430.1:0-5066 GCA_031362485.1 Novosphingobium sp. | reverse complement strand
GGCGCGGACTATGCGGCCCTGAGCGGCGCCTTCGGCATTGTCAGCGGCGATCCGGTTGACAACGATACGATCGTCATGGGCAGCGCCCGGCTGGAAACCGAGCTGGGCGAACGCGGCTTCGCGCTGGCGCAGGTGGGCGAGCCGGAACTTGTCGCCGACCATGCACGCGAGCTGGCCGACCTGTCGGTGCCAGTGACTACTGGCGGGCGATACCGGTTTGGTCCCATAATCAGCAACCTGCCAGCTTTCCTCCCCGCCGATCATCTCGCCGATATTGCCCGGTTCAAAACGGGCGAACTGTTCCGGCGCAGCGGCATCGAAGATTTGCGACAGGCGATCGTGGCCACCGGGCTGGTCGCCAGCGTAACCATTACGCCGCGCGCAATTGCCCCGCCCAGCGGCGAAACACCGGGCGAACTCGCGCTGGACGTTGCCATCGCCAAGGCTCCGCTGCGCACCTTGGCCGGAGCTATCGGTTATGGCTCGGGGGAAGGCTTCAGGGTCGAAGCGAGCTGGGAGCACCGCAACCTGTTTCCCCCGGAAGGACTGCTGCGGGTGCGAGGCCTGGCGGGAACGCGCGAACAGCTCGCCGGGGTGACGTTCCGGCGCAACAATTTCCATGGCCGCGATCAGGTGCTGACACTTGATATCTATGCTGCATCGACCAAGCGCGATGCCTATGTCGCGCGCTCGGCAGGGCTTAGCGCGTCCTATGAGAAGCTGACGACGCTGCTTTTCCAGAAGCCATGGGTCTGGTCGCTGGGCCTGGAAGCGGTGATGACGAATGAACGCGAAGGCGATGTCCGCGGCGTCTCGAGCGCGGCGCAGACCTATTATGTTGTGGCCCTGCCGCTGCGCGGTGCACTTGATACTACCGATGATCTGCTTGATCCCCAGGGCGGATTTCGTGCCGCACTTCGCCTTTCCCCGGAAGGGTCGATCAGCCAGAGCAAGACCAG
The DNA here is from genome assembly GCA_031362485.1 of Novosphingobium sp. GTDB lineage: Bacteria > Pseudomonadota > Alphaproteobacteria > Sphingomonadales > Sphingomonadaceae > Novosphingobium. The sequence continues at coordinate 4,107 of JANLSP010000430.1, read as the reverse complement.
CCTCTATGGGCGCATCCAGGCCGATGCGAGCGCCTATCTGCCGCTTGGCAAGCGAGCAATAGTGGCAGCGCGGGTTCGCCTGGGCTCGATTTTGGGGGCAGGGATCGGCGAAGTGGCTCCCTCGCGGCGCTTTTTTGCAGGCGGCGGCGGTTCGGTGCGTGGCTTTGGCTATCAGGAAATCGGCCCTCGCGATTCTCTGGGGACGCCAAGCGGCGGACGTTCGCTGACCGAGTTCTCGATAGAGGGACGGATCAAGACCGGCATTCTCGGCGGGCAACTTTCAGTGGTGCCGTTCCTCGATGCCGGCACAGTCGGGCCAAATTCCACGCCCAGCCTGCGCGGCATGCGTTTCGGTGCGGGCCTCGGCTTGCGGTATCAGACGGGCTTCGGGCCGATCCGCATCGATCTGGCAACCCCGCTTGGCAGACGACCGGGCGAGAGCCCGGTGGCGGTCTATGTCGCTCTGGGCCAGGCTTTCTGATGGCATCTGAGCCACCTCCCGCCGAGACGCTGCCAGTTCGGCGGCCGCAGCGGCGCTGGTCATGGTGGCTGGCAGTGCCGGTGCTGCTGATCGTGCTTACTGCCGCGCTGCTGCTCGCTATCGACACCCAGCTTGGCCACCGCCTGCTCACCGACCGGATCGCAGCGCTTGCGCCGGGTTCCGGGCTGCGGGTTGAAGTCGGCCGTATTGAAGGCTCGGTCTATCGCGAGGCGCGGCTGCGCGATGTTCGCCTGTTCGACCCGCAAGGCGAATTCGCCCGCGTGCCGGTTGTCGAGCTGGATTGGCGGCCGTTCGCCTGGCTCTCCACCGGCCTTGATATCCGCACGCTGGTGCTGCGGCGCGGGCGATTGCTGCGATTGCCGAAGCTGAAACCGGGCAATCCCGATGCGCCGATGCTGCCGAGTTACGATATCCGCATCGACCGGCTCGAAATTGCCGGGCTGGTCGTTGCCGAGGGCGTCGCGGGGCCTGCCCGCCGGGTCGACCTTGTCGGTAAAGCGCAAATCCGCGATGGCCGCGCCATGATCCGCGCCGATACCCGCCTCGGCGGAGGCGACCAGCTGGCCCTGCTGCTTGATGCCGCGCCAGACGCGGACCGGTTCGACCTGAAGCTCGATTACCGCGCGCCAAAAGGCGGGCTGCTCGCGGGGCTGAGCGGCGTGGACCGCGCGCTTGATCTTGCAATCGATGGCCGGGGCAGCTGGAAACAGTGGCAAGGCGCATTGTTGGCCAATGCGGATGGAAGGCGCCTTGCCGTAATGCGCCTGACCAACCAGGCCGGGCGCTATGATCTGGCGGGACTCGCCTGGCCCCAGGACTTGCTTTCAGGGGTGGCGGCGCGCGCTGCGGGGCCAAGCGTGGCGCTGGTGGCAGAAGGCACATTTGCCAAGCGGCGGTTCGATGGCAAAGCCACCCTCATCGGCAGTGCTTTGTCACTGGTTGCGCAGGGAGCCGTCGATCTTGGCGCGAACAGCCTGTCTGACCTGCGCCTGACCGCGCGCGGCTTCGACGGCGAAGCATTGCTCCCTGGCAGCAAAATCGAAGGCGGCTTGCTCACCGCGCGCCTCGATGGACCATTCCGTGATCTTGCCATCGAGCATCGCCTGACCCTGAGCCGTCTGACCAGCGGCACGTTGCGCATCGACGGGCTGGAACAGCGAGGTCTCGCGACATATTCTGGCGGACAATGGCGACTGCCGCTTGATGCTGCTGCGGCGCGGTTGGTGACAGGCGATGCAGGCATTGATCCGCGGCTGGCGCCGGTGCGCCTGCGCGGTGAGCTCGTGCTTGCCGGTTCGAACCTATCGGGCGACCGGCTTGCGTTGACAGTTCCAGGCCTTGCAGCGCGCCTTTCGCTGCGCGGCGATCTGAAGCGCGGCGGCTATGGCCTTGCCGGACCGTTCGCTGCGCGGAGTTTCGTTCTCAACGATTTGGGCAGCATCGATGCCGAGGGCCGACTGGTGGCGCGGTTTGGCCGCGCGCCATGGTCGCTCACCGCCGATATCGGAGGCCGCATGCCGCGCGTCGACAATCAGACCCTCACCGCGCTGGCGGGCAGCAATATCCGGTTTGGCGGCAAGGTCAGTCTCGGCAATCAGTTGCCGCTCCTGATTGAGCGCGCAACGCTAAGCGGCAGCAAGCTGGCGATGGGTCTGGCGGGCCGGGTTATTCCGGGCGGGAAAACCACCATTGCGGGCCGGGGCAGGCAAAGCGACTTTGGCCCCTTCACAGTCAACGCGGAAATGGCCGCCGATGGCCCGCGCGCCGTGCTGACGTTTGCCAATCCGCTGCCCGCCGCCGGTCTGCGCGATGTGCGCGTGGCGCTGGCCCCGGTGCGCGGCGGTTTCCAGATCAAGACCAACGGTCAATCGACTCTCGGTCCATTCGATGGCTTGCTAGGACTTTTCGTCCAGAGCGGCGGCCAGACCCGGATTGTCGTCGAACGGCTTGACGTGTCGAAGACTGCGGTAACCGGCGAAATATCGATTGGCGGCGGCGCGGCGCGCGGCAGGCTGGCACTCAGCGGTGGCGGAATTGCGGGAACTATCGATCTCGCCCCGCGTGACGGCGGCCAGGGCTATGCTGTCAAGCTTCTGGCCAACAACGCACGTTTCGGAGGCGATGAGCCGCTGGTCATCGCGCTCGCACGCATCGAGGCCGAGGGCCTGCTGCGCAAGGGCCACAGCAGCGTATCAGGCAACGTCAGTGGGCAGGGCATCGGGCAAGGGAAGTTGTTTCTCGGGCGCGTGGCCGCCTCGGCCAGCATGGTTGACGGCCGGGGGCAATTCACGGCCTCGCTGTTGGGGCGGCGCGGCAGCCGGTTTGAACTGCAGATGCTTGGCGAAATTGCCCCTGACCGGTTCACCTTGGCCGCGCAAGGCACCTTCGCTGGACAGCGAATTGTCCTGCCGCGCCGGGCGGTATTAACCCGCGAGGCAGCAGGGTGGCGGCTCGCTCCCACGCAAGTGAATTACGCCGGTGGGCGGGCCATCGCCTCGGGCCTGTTTGCAGGTCGCGATACCGAAGTGCATCTGGCACTTGCCGACATGCCGCTCTCGCTCGCAGATGCGTTGCTGGGCGATATTGGACTGGGCGGGCGTATCTCCGGGCTGGTCGATTATCGTACCAGCCGCAATGCAGCCCCGGCTGGAGAGTTCAAGGTCCGGATTGCCGGTCTAACGCGCTCAGGCTTGACGCTGAGTTCGCGCCCGATGGATCTGGCGCTTACCGGTGTGCTGATGCCGGACCGGCTGGAAATGCGCGCCATAGCAAGCGAAGGCGGGCAGGTTCGCGGGCGGTTGCAGGGGCGGGTCACCGGCCTTGCCCGTGGCGGTGGACTGGCGAATCGTATTCAGAACGGCGCGCTGTTTGCCCAGTTGCGCTATGCCGGCCCTGCCGATGCCTTGTGGCGGCTTACCGCGCTTGAGACATTCGACCTAACCGGCCCGATTTCGGTCGCAGCCGATGTGACCGGAACGGCTGCCAGGCCGGCGATCCGTGGTTCGCTCGAGGGCAGTGGTCTTGAACTGCAAAGCACGCTGACCGGTGCGCGGATTACGGGAGTTGCCGCGCGCGGATCGTTCGCAGGATCGCGCCTGGTGCTTTCAACTCTTTCCGGACGGACTGACGGAGGGGGAACTGTTGCCGGCAGCGGGACGTTCGATTTTTCCGGCATCGGCGAACATGGCCCCGGTATCGACCTTAGACTGGCAGCGCGCAATGCTCGCATTCTGGCGCGTGACGACATGGGGGCAACCGTCACCGGACCAATCCTGATCCGCTCCGATGGCACCGGCGGGGTTATCGCCGGGCGATTGACGCTTGAGCGTGCCAGCTGGCAGCTCGGCCGGGCCAGTGCAGTGGCGCAACTGGCGACTGTGCGCACCCGCGAGATCAATCTCCCGCCCGATGTTGCGGAAAGGCGTGCGGCGGCAGCGCCCTGGCGTTTCCTGATCGATGCCAAAGGCGCACAGGGCGTTGCCGTAGGCGGAATGGGGCTGAACAGCGAATGGAGCGCAGACATCAAGCTGCGCGGTTCGACGCTCAACCCGGCGATTGCCGGAAGGGCTGATCTGGTGCGCGGCGAATATGAATTTGCCGGCAAA
>JANLSP010000319.1:0-5996 GCA_031362485.1 Novosphingobium sp. | reverse complement strand
CCGCCACTGGAAAGCGCCATCAGCAGATTGGTTATGCCGGAAATGTGAAACATCGGGAAGACCAGCAGCGCTCCCGGCGAGGATGCAGCCTTGCGCAGCACCTCAAGTGGCTGCCCGATCTGCTTGGCTATGATGCTCAGCGCCAGATCGCGCCTGAAATCTCCTTCGCGTGCGACCTGGCTCATGTTGCGGTGGGTCATGGTCGCGCCCTTGGCGCGGCCAGTAGTGCCCGACGTGAACTGGATCAGCGCAGGATCGTCCGGTTCGGGATCGGGCATTGGGGGCATGTCGCCTTGCTGGCCGGAAATCATCAACGCATGCAGCGCAGCGAAATCGAGCACCGGGCATTTGACTTCGCTGACAAGCTGCGCCGCGCGCCGATCGTCGGCCAGGATAAGGCGGCAATCGGTACGGTTGGCTGCATCGGCCATTTCGTCGGCGGTGCCGCGACTGTTGATCAGCGCTGCCGTTGCGCCGAGGCGGATTATCGCGAAAAAGCCGATAAACCACTCTTGGCAATTGCGCATGGCGAGCCCGACGACATCCCCTTTGCCCAGACCGTGCCGGCCATGGAGACCTGCCGCGAGCTTGTCTGCAGCATCGAACACCTCACCGAACGTCACCCGTTCACGATTGAATTCGAGGAACGGAAGATCGCGGTAGGTTTGCCGTGCGCCTTCGAAAAAGCGATTAAGGTTGCGCGGTGTCCCGGCATAGCACCGTTTTGCCGGAACAGTGCGGTTTGCGATCTCGAACGGACCTCCCGGGCCAGTCAGCTCCGCCACCGCGCCCAGGCACTGATCGATCGCGCCTTTCTTATCCATCACTATCCCACCCTAATTCTGCCAAGTGATCGTCTTACGCCGCCATTCCGGCCTTCTCAGCAAGCGCGGTAGCAAACAGATAGCAAGCGGAATCGCGCGGGATATCTTCAAAAGGAAGCGGGTCGTTGATCTGCGAAGGCCGGGGTCCGACTGCGGCCGCGCGGGGTTTCAATGCCTCGAGATCGAAGTTGTAGAGCTTGGCAGCGTTGAGCCCGAACAGTTTGCGGCGGCGCTCATCGGGCATCGTGGCAAAGGTCAGCCGAAGCGATTCCATGTTGTGCGGGAAAGTGCCTTCGAAATGGGGATAATCATTACCCCACAGCACGTTGTCATCGCCAACCGCATCTATGCCGGCGAGGTCCGCCAAGCTCGGGAAGCTCGCGCCATAGAAACAATTGCGCTTGGCATAATTGCTGGGCAGATCCTTGAGCACCCATTCGCCGCTGTATTTGATTTCCCCGGTTTGGCCGCGCACGAGATTGCGGTGGATGCCGTCAAGATTGCGCAGCAGCGGACCGGCCCAGGCGCAGCCGCCTTCGGTGAGGATGTATTTGAGCTTCGGGAAGCGTTCGAAGACGCCGCTCAGGATCAAGTGGCGATAGCCGGTTTGCGCTGCCCAGGTCACTTCTGAGACCCAGATCGCCTGCCCGACCAGCGAATCGCCATGATCGGCGATGCCAGCACCGGTGTGGTGGTTCATCACCAGATCGTGATCCTGAATGGCGGCATAGACGCGGTCCCAGGCTGGATCGTAAAGTTGCTTGAGCCAGGTTGCATCCGGCGCGATCAGCGGCAGCAGCACACCGCCGCGCAGGCCTGCTTTGGCGATGCCCTCGATATCCTTGACCGCCTGATCGAGATCGTTCGGCAGGATCACCCCGATCCCTGCATAGCGCACCGGATCGCTGTCGCAGAAATCCTTGAGCCAGCGGTTATGGGCCTGAATTCCGGCGTGATAGAGTTCAAAATCTTCGGGCCGCACTGCTGAAGGTGGCATGACCAGCGGCTTGGCCCAGAACGGGGGAACGGTATTGGGAAAGACCACTTCGCCTACGACCCCTTGGCTATCCTGATCCGAGGCGCGCAGTTCCAGGTCCCAGTTGCGCAACTTGCGTTTGCCGAAATGCTCCTTTTCGGGGTTCTTGTAGCCGCCGCGCCACTCATCGAACTGTGCCCGGTATTTGGGATCGAGATATTCGCGGTACTGCGCGTGGCTGCCGCCCGCATGCGCGTCCGAGGTGATCATTATGTAAGGTTCTTCAGACACGCTGGATTCTCCCGATTGGCGCACACGGCCCTGCGTGATTGACACTCCGTCAAATTGCTATGATTTGACAGGGTGCCTGTCAACAGTCAAAACCCGGACAACGTTGGCCAGATAGGACAGCAGATGCGCGGATACCCGGTTGCGGGGCTCGAGGAGCCTGTAATGGATGCGAGCGACGCGAGCCAGCTGACAGACCTGACGGCCGATCTCATGATGGTGCTTGGCCGGATGAAGCGAGTGGCGGGTGCTTCGGGCGTCGGCAAGGTGCACCCGAGCACAGAGTTTTCTTTGCTCGACACGATGATCCGGCACGGCTGCAGGACCGTGCCCGAAATCGCCGCGAGGCGCGGGGTTGCGCGTCAATCGATTCAGGAAGTTGTCAATCGCCTAGTTGAAAGCGGTACCATTGCCCTACGCGACAACCCGGATAGCAAGATCTCGAGGCTACTGGTCGTTACAGAGCAAGGCGCCGCATTCTATGATCTGGTTCGGATCAACCTAATCAAGCGGTATCGGCGCGGTTCACCCGTTTTGCGCAAGGGAGACATAGCCGCCGCCATGCGGGTGCTCGATCTGTTGGCCGAGGTCTGGCATCCCGATGTGCTTGATTAGCCTGTTGTTCAGCAGTCGCAGCAGGACCTGCGCGGCGGCACTGGCGCGTGAAGTCATGGACCGCGGCCGCGTTCGCTTCCATCTTCAACCCATCGGCCGCGCAGGCCTGATTCGAGCTGAGGGCGCTTGAAATGACTTCGGACAGTGCAAATCGGAATCAGGGCAGCGAAGTTGATATCGCCGCGCTGGCCCGAAAATATGTTGAAGAACGCACAAAGCGCCTCCGCAGCGATGGTATCGAGCAATACCGGTCGCTGAGTGAGATGGGGGATCGGTTTGCGCGCGATCCCCATGCCGATCAGGCTTTCAGCCGGGATCCCGTAAGGCGCGAAGCAGAGGCCCTCATCATAGGCGGGGGCTTTGCCGGGTTACTTGGCGCGGCGAACCTGCGCAAGGCGGGCATCAACGATATAGTGATTGTCGACCGCGCCGCAGATTTCGGCGGAACCTGGTACTGGAACCGCTATCCCGGGGTGCGCTGTGATGTGGAATCCTATGTCTATCTGCCGCTGCTGGAGGAGACCGGGTTCATACCGAGCGAGAAATACGCCCGGGGCGCCGAAATCCAGGAGCATTGCCAACGTATCGCGCGGCACCTGAACCTCTACGATGAGGCGCTGCTGCAGACCGGTGTCACCAGTCTGGACTGGGACGAGACCAGGGCGCGCTGGATCGCCCGCACCGACCGCGGAGACCTTCTCGAAGCGCAATTCGTGCTGTCATGCACCGGGCTGTTCAATTGCCCCAAGTTGCCGGCGATTTCCGGCATCGAAAGTTTCAGGGGGCATTGCTTTCACACCAGCCGCTGGGATTACGATTATACTGGTGGAGATGCGGAAGGTGCCATGCCGGGCCTGGCTGGCAAGCGGGTCGGCCTGATCGGCACCGGCTCGACCGGCATCCAGTGCGTGCCGCCGCTCGCCGAGGCAGCGGAGCATCTGTACGTTTTTCAACGCACCCCCAGTTCGATCGACGTCAGGGGCAACCGGCCCACTGATCCTGAATGGGCGGCTTCACTCAAGCCGGGTTGGCAGCGAGAGAGAATGTTAAACTTCACCAACTGGACTTCCGGCGTGCTGGAAGGCGAGGACATGGTGGATGACAGCTGGACAGCCATACTACGCCAGGCCAGCTCAATTACGGGCGGGCAGCCCGGCGAAGTTGACCCGGCTGAAGTGCAGCGGTCCGAAATCCTGCGCATGCAGGCCGTTCGTGACCGGGTTAGCCGCGTGGTCAAGGATCCTGATACAGCCGAGGCGCTCAAACCTTATTACAACTATTTCTGCAAGCGGCCGGGTTTCTGCGATTTTTACCTAGAAACCTACAACCGCAGCAACGTCACTCTGGTTGATACGCAAGGCAAGGGCGTTGAACGGATCACACCGGACGGGCTGGTGGTCGCCGGCAAGGAATACCCGCTCGATTGCCTCGTCTTTGCCACCGGGTTTGAATATTTGCCCGAATATGGCCGCGAAAACGGGATGCAGATCACCGGTCGGGCTGGCTTGACGCTGCAACGACATTGGCATCGCGGCGCACGCACGCTCTATGGCGTGCAAACTCACGGCTTTCCAAACTTCTTCCTGATGCGGCTTGCCCAATCCGGCGTTTCAATCAACTACATGCACACCGCCGATGCCCAGACGTCCTATATAGCCAAAGTCATTGCTGCTTGCCGGGCAAGCGGCGCAGCGAGCGTCGAGGTCACGCAAGCGGCAGAAAATGGCTGGGTCGATAGAGTGCTCGAAGGAAGTGATGCCCGCCGCGCTTTTATGGAGAATTGCACACCCGGCTATGCCAATCGTGAGGGCCGGGCTGAGGCCTCGCTGGAACTCAACACGGGCTATGGCGGCAGCGGAATTCGCTATCTGCAAATGCTGGCTGAGGCCGGCGCGGATGGCGTCTATCCAGATCTGGCTTTCAGCTGATGGCGCGTCTGGACTGGAACTCCTATTGTGAGCGGTTAAAGGCAGGCGCCGACCTGATCGAGACAAGCTGGCTTGGCAATGATCCGCTCAATGCTGCCGAAATTCACCGGCAGCTGATTCTTGATCTGGGGCTTGGCTACATGATCAATGTAGCGACCGATCCGCGGTATCCAGATCTCGTCCCGTTCCTCAATAACGTCTTTCTCAACCAGCCCAACCCCGACGATACTTACGTGATGTCCGCGCTCGACGGGAGCGGCATTTACCGGCTCAGTGGCGAGCGCGGCAGCGTGCATCTGCTGACCACCAATATCGGCCGCGGCATCATGGGCTCGAAGAAGCTCGAAGGCGGCTTTGGCGAATATAACCTTGGCGACATGGCGCCGATCGACGGCAAGCTGGACGTTGTGCTTTCGGCCGAGCGGCCGGCGGGCTATTCCGGCGACTGGCTGCATCTCGACCGCCGGGCGGATTACATCATCATTCGCCAGCGATCATACGATTGGGGCGAGGAGCGCGATGCACGGCTTTCGTTGACCCGTCTCGATCCGGTTCCCCCGCGCCGGCGGCTTGGCGTGGCCGAGATCGAGCACTGCCTGACCGAGACCATTGACTACACAAGCCGCCTGAGCTCGCAATGGTTCGCCTTTCTTGACAAGATGAAGCGCGAGATGGAGCCGAACACTTTCCGCTTCACCAATTTCACCGAGTGGGGAGGGGTGCAGGCGCAGGTCTATTGTGAAGGCTACTTCGAGTTCGCCGCCGACGAGGCGCTGATCCTGGAGGCTGAAATGCCGGAGCAGGTGCGCTACTGGAACATCCAGCTCAACGACACGCTGTTCAACACCATCGAGTACCTTTATTGCCAGTCGAGCCTCAACGGACATCAGGCCAGGCTCGACAGCGATGGCAAGTTCCGTGCGGTAATTTCTCTGGAGGATCCGGGCCTCGCCAACTGGCTCGACCCCCAGCAGCGCCAGGTAGGGCATCTTGTCGGGAGGTGGTATGAATCTTCGAGCACGCCCATGCCAACGCTCCGGCGCGTGAAAGGCAGCGAGGTGCTGGACCACTTGCCCCCAGGCACGGTCCGCGTCACGCCGGAGCAGCGGCATGAGGCGATCATGCAGCGCGTGCGCGGCGGCCAGATCCGCCGGCGCTGGTGAGGGGCGAGAGGAGCATGAGCAAGCCGACCGCACTGGCCATGAAGCAGCAGATGCTGGACGAGGCGATCGCCGCGACCGGATATGATGACTTCGGCAACCCTGTATTTCTCGAAAACATGGACCGCCACCTTGCCTCGATCGACGAAGAGGGGCGCGTCACCAGCAATGGTCTCATGGCGACGGCTGCGCAGCACGGACTGGC
>JANLSP010000293.1:0-3193 GCA_031362485.1 Novosphingobium sp. | reverse complement strand
GCGGTGCGCATTTCGGCGGAAATCGGCTATCCGGTGATGATGAAGGCCTCTGCCGGCGGCGGCGGCAAGGGCATGCGGCTGGCCTATGACGAGAAGGACGTTCGTGAGGGCTTCGAGGCGACCAAACGCGAAGGGCTGAATTCGTTCGGCGATGACCGCGTGTTCATCGAGAAATTCATCCTCAACCCGCGCCACATCGAAATCCAGATCCTCGGCGACAAGCACGGCAACATTTTATACCTCAACGAGCGCGAATGCAGCATCCAGCGCCGCCACCAGAAAGTGGTCGAGGAAGCTCCTTCGCCTTTCGTCACCCCGAAGATGCGCAAGGCCATGGGCGAGCAGTGCGTCGCGCTATCCAAGGCCGTCGGCTATTACAGCGCCGGCACGGTCGAACTGATCGTCTCGGGCGCGGACCCGAGCGGCGAGAGCTTCTATTTCCTCGAAATGAACACCCGGCTGCAGGTGGAGCATCCCGTCACCGAGGCGATCACCGGCATCGATCTGGTCGAACAGATGATCCGCGTCGCTTACGGCGAAAAGCTGGCGATCAGCCAAAAGGACATCGGCATCGATGGCTGGGCAATCGAGAACCGCGTCTATGCCGAAGATCCCTATCGCGGCTTCCTGCCCTCCACGGGGCGGCTTTCGCGCTATCGCCCGCCAGTGCCCGGCTGGGAAGACGATGGCGAGGCAAATGGCCGGCGCGGCATCAGTGGTGTTCGGGTCGATGACGGCGTCTATGAAGGCGGCGAAGTTTCGATGTTCTATGACCCGATGATCGCCAAGCTGGTGACCTGGGGCAAGACGCGGGATGAGGCGGCAGACCTCCAGATCGCCGCGCTTGATGCCTTCGAGATCGACGGGCTCGGCCACAACATCGATTTCGTCTCGGCAATCATGCAACACCCGCGCTTCCGCTCGGGTGAGTTGACCACAGGTTTCATCGCCGAGGAATATCCCGACGGCTTCCAGGGCGCGCCGGCATCACCCGATTTGCTGTGCAAGCTCGCGGCGATTGCCGGTTTCGTAGCTGCTGCCCGCGCCGACCGCGCACGCGAAGTCGATGGCCAGCTGGCCGAAAAGCTCGATCCGCCATGGGCATGGAGCATCGACATCGGTGGCACGCGGCACGAGGTGACTCTGGAGGAAGACGATATCATGGTCGACGGCGTGCCCGTCGAGCTTTCGATGGAATATGCCCCCGGCGACCGATTGATCGAGGCCGAAGTTGATGGCGAAGAAATCGGCGTGCGGATCGAGCCTTTGCGAACTGGCCTGAAAATGACCACGCGCGGCGCGATCCACAAGGTTTCGATCCTGCCCGCGCGCATCGCCCACCTGACGCAGCACATGCTCGAAAAGATCCCGCCTGATCTTTCGAAATTCCTCATTTGCCCGATGCCGGGCCTGCTGGTCTCGCTCAATGTCGCCGCTGGCGATGTGGTCGAGGCGGGTCAGCCGCTGGCGGTGGTCGAGGCGATGAAGATGGAAAACATCCTGCGTGCCGAGAAATCGGGTGTGGTCAAAGTGGTCAACGCCACCGCCGGCGAGAGCTTGGCGGTGGACGCGGTGATTCTGGAGATGGAATAATCCTTCCGCCCGGACTGGCCATTGCCGACAGCCTCGCCGATGGCTTTCGCATAGCTATCCCCGAAGCGTGGCATCAGGGCCGCACTTGCTATGGCGGCCTTTCTTCGGCGCTTGCCCTGACGGCTGCGATGCAGGCGGGTGGCGCGGGCCTGCCGCCGCTGCGCTCGGCTGCGGTAAGCTTCGTCGGGCCGCTCTACGGGCAGGTCGAGGTGCAGGCCCGGGTGCTGCGGCGCGGCAAGAACGCAACGTGGATTTCTGGCGAAGTATGGCGTGAGGGAGAATGCGGTTTGCAGGCGGGCTTTGTGTTCATGGGGCCGGTGGCGGGTTCACTTCGCCTGAATGATCGCCCAGTGCCCGCGGGTCTCATTCCCGTCGAACAGGCCAGATCGCGCACCTCGCATCCGCTGATGCCGGTGTTCCTGCGCAACTATTTCGAGTTCCGCTTTGCCTTGCCGAAGAGCGAAGCAGCGCTGCCAGAGGTCTGCGCCTGGGTGCGGCTGAAGGATCGCGCAGGTCTGGACGCGATGAGCGAACTATTGTTGATCGCCGATGCCTTGCCGCCAGGCGTGATGCCGCTGGTGCAGCCGGGTTCTCCGGTTAGTTCGATGACCTGGCAGATCAACCTGCTGACTGCCGCCCCGGCGACGCAAGACGGCTGGTGGCTGCTGAGGAGCCGGGGCGACTATGCCGAAAACGGCTGTTCGAGCCAGATTATGGATGTCTGGAACGCTGATGGCGAGCCTGTCGCTTCGGGCATGCAGTCAATCGCGGTGTTTGGCTGAGTATCTCAGCCGCGCGTCAACTCCGCGTCGAGGAACAGCGCGACATCGGCCAGATCGACATCTTTGGCCAGAAACGCCTCGCCGATTCCCTTCATCAGCAGGAACGGCAGCGTGCCCGCATCCATCTTCTTGTCGTGCAGCATATGCGCAGTGAGCGTTTTGCCGTCGCAGTTGAGCCCCAGTCCCGCAAGTTCACTGGGCAGTCCGGCCGCAGCAATATGGCGAGCGACATGCTCGGCACTTGCGCGGGGCATCAGCCCCTTCCGCGCCGAATAGCGCGCCGCCAGTACCATGCCGAGTGCGACGGCCTCGCCGTGCAGCAGACGGTCGCCAAAGCCGGTTTGCGCCTCCAGCGCATGGCCGAAAGTATGGCCGAGATTGAGCAGCGCGCGTTTGCCGGTGGTCTCGAACTCGTCCTCGGCGACAATCCGCGCCTTGGCCGTGACCGATTGCGCCACGGCATATTCGCGCAAGGCCGCATCGCCAGCCAGCATTGCGTCGCCATGCGCATCGCACCAGGCAAAGAAATCAGCGTCGCCCAGAAGGCCATACTTGACTACCTCGGCATAGCCGGCGCGCAGCTCGCGATCTGGCAGAGTATCGAGCACGGCGAGATCGGCGAGCACCAGTGCGGGCTGGTGAAAGGCGCCAACCAGGTTTTTCCCCGCACCGGTGTTGATCGCGGTCTTGCCGCCGACTGAGCTGTCGACTTGCGCCAGCAGGCTGGTGGGCAACTGGATGAAGTGACAGCCGCGTTTGACAATGGATGCAGCAAAGCCGGTGAGATCGCCGATCACGCCACCACCGAGCGCCAGGAT
>JANLSP010000251.1:0-2004 GCA_031362485.1 Novosphingobium sp. | reverse complement strand
GGCAGATAGACCCGGTCGCGTATGCGTTGGCCAATGATCAGGTGAAGCTGGTGGTAAACCGGCAGGCTGCCGCTGACGCTGGATCCGAGCTGGCGGCGGCCGATACCGGACAACAGCGCCGTGTTGCGTTCAGACATCCCGGTGTTGCCCCCCCCTGTTGCGGTCCAGATTTGCCGGGCGCAGCCGTGGCCCAGCGTCTGCCAAGTTGCAAGTCGCAAGCCGCAATTGTATTTGCGTTGATATAATTTTGGAAAGACTGAAATGACGCAATGGTCGGTTCCCAGCATAGTCTCCAGCCGGATTGCCGGCGAACCGTGGCGGGATACCGGGATGCGGCTGCCGGTGCTCTATCCTGCTGACGAGCAGCAAGTTTCGGAACTTTGCGAAGCCGATGCCGGCACCGTGGATGCAGCGGTGCGGGCAGCGCGGCAGGCCTTTGAAACCGGACCGTGGCGGCGAGTGAGCAGCGACGAGCGCAGCGCGATCATGCGCCGCGCACAGGCGCTGATTGCCGCCCATGCCGATGAGCTGGCCTGGCTTGAGTGCCTCAACACCGGGCTACCGATGGCGCGGCTGAAGGCGATGCACATGCCGCGTGCCGCCTATAACTTCGGGATGTTTGCCGAGGTCGCCTCGCAGGTCGCTGGGCAGGTATTCACGCAGGACCCGCGCTATCAGACGACGGTAATCCGCGAAGCCGTGGGGGTGGCGGCGCTGATGACGCCCTGGAATGCGCCGGTGCCGCTGACCAGCATGAAGATTGCCGCGGCAATTGCGTTCGGCAACAGCTGCGTGGTCAAGCCGTCGGAACTGACACCTCTGGCAGTCAGCCGGATGATTGAGCTGATCGAGGAGGCTGGTGTGCCGCCGGGCGTTGTCAATCTGGTCAATGGGCGCGGCGCCGTGACCGGACAGGCGCTGGTCGACCATGAGGATGTAGATCTCGTGTCCTTCACCGGCGGCACGGCCACCGGTCGGATCATTGCGGCGGCGGCCGCGCGGCGGCTGGTGCCGGTGACCATGGAGCTAGGGGGAAAGTCGGCAAATATTATTTTCGAGAACGCCGATATCGACCGGGCGCTGGAAGGGGCGTTGCTGGGCATCTTCTCGAACAATGGCCAGCAATGCCTGGCTGGCTCGCGCATCCTGCTGCAACGGTCGATCGCGGAGTCCTTCATCGAACGGTTCACGGAACGGACGGCTAATTTGAAGGTGGGCGATCCGATGGACCCTGCAACCGAGATCGGCCCGCTGATCTCGGCCGCGCACCGCCGGCATGTGCTGTCCTTCGCCGCAAACCTTGGCAAGGACCGGCTTCTGGTAGGGGGCAAGGCCCGCGCCGGCCAAGGCTATTATGTGGAGCCGACAGCGGTTCTGGCCGCTTCCAATGCCAGCGAGCGGGCGAAGACCGAGATTTTTGGTCCTTTCGCGACATTTCTCGTGTTCGATACGGTCGATGAGGCGATCAAGATCGCCAACGACAGCCGCTACGGACTCGCGGCCTATGTCTGGACCGAGCATCTCGCGACGGCGCTGCGCTGCACCAGGGAAATTCGGGCTGGTGTGATCTGGGTGAACACCCCGATGATGCGGGAGTTGCGGGCGCCCTTTGGCGGATACAAGGACAGTGGCATGGGCCGCGAGGGAGCGCAGGATTGTCTGAATTTTTATACTGAGCCCAAGACAGCCACCTATGCACTTGGGGCAGTGCCGATGCAGCGGTTGGGCGACGGCGGCTGATGGAGGAGGCGGGCTCCGGTCACGCGATGGCCGTCGCCAGGTCGTTCATGCACCCCGTCGTTCACGGGGTTGGGGCCGCGATGTCCGCCAGCACGGCACCATCAATAGCAAACGTCTAAAGGCGCAAAATCGGCCATTGGTCCGGCAGCTATTGCATTTTGCGTATGAATAAGCTATATGTTTTGCGCAAATCGCCATAGAATGGCGATTCTAGTCGGAGTGGTCGATGGGCAGTGCCGGAAATCCTTGGTGAGCGACATCTAC
>JANLSP010000249.1:0-2038 GCA_031362485.1 Novosphingobium sp. | reverse complement strand
GCGGCGACGATGGCTTTTGGGGTTAAGTTGTCTGTCATGGGTTCTCGAAAAACGGGGAAGAGTGAGGGCTAGATTGTTTCCAGCGTCACCCGGTCATTGGTGAAGACGCATACTTCGGCCGCGACCGCCATAGCCCGGCGGGCAATCTTCTCGGGATCGTCCTCATAATCCACCAGCGCGCGGGCGGCAGCGAGTGCGTAATTTCCGCCCGAGCCGATCGCCGCGATGCCGCCTTCGGGCTCCAGCACGTCGCCATTGCCGGTGAGAATCAGCATGACTTCGGTGTCTGCCACGATCATCAGCGCTTCGAGGTTACGCAGATATTTGTCAGTCCGCCAGTCCTTGGCGAGTTCAACCGCGGCACGCATCAACTGGCCACGGTGCTGTTCCAGCTTCTTTTCCAGCCGCTCGAACAGGGTGAAGGCATCGGCGGTTGCCCCGGCAAACCCGGCGATGACGCTGCCGCCCTCGCCAATGCGCCGCACCTTGCGAGCATTGGGCTTCATCACTGTGTTGCCCATGGAAACCTGGCCATCGCCGGCGATGACGGTCTTCCCGCCTTTCTTTACCCCGATGATGGTGGTGCCGTGCCACTGGATCAGGCCGTGGCTGGCCGAATGCTGGTTCATGCCAAGCGATATATGCTCGCCTGCGTCCGGTTCAAGTCAGCTGCCGTTGGGCCCGCTGCCGCCGCCACCGCCGCCGCCGCCAATACCGGGCGCGCCGACCGAGCCGATATTGCCGAACAAGTCCTCCAGGAAGCCGCGGTTCTTGCCCAGGGTGGGCGTCTTGTGGCCATCGGGATCGAGTTGCGCGATTCTTTCTTTCCCGGCGCGGTCGACGCCCGCGACATTGCCGGCGGCATCGAAGCGCACGCGCAGGATGATCTGGTCTTCGGTACGCGGGCGGCGGAAGGCCGATTGCTTCGTGTTCTGGGACACATAGAACCAAGCCGGCTCACCGAATTGGCTGATGAAAGTCGGCCGGCCGAGCGCGCGCTCGACCGATTGCTTGTTATCCACCCCGGGCTGAACCGAATCGACCAGTGCGCTGTCGATCAGATATCCACGATGATCGCGGATTGACGAGCAGCCGCCCGCCAGCGCCGTGAGGGCGACAAGCGCCAGAGCCGAATGCCCAAAATGCCGCATCACGCAAAAGCTCCTGTAAAACCACATTGCCAGTGCAGGTCACCGGCGTGTATCGCGGCAAGCCTTACCGCCCGCCGCCGCGCCCGGCAATCCCATTGACGAAAGCGACATGGCGAGCAGTGCTTGAATTGCCGCTGAATGAAAGGACTTACCCCGCGTGACCCTTCTCTCCCGCCTGTTTGGCAGCAAGGCCGACGACCGCGCGCCGGTGCGACCGTTGTGGAGCCGCGTCGTCGAACTGGCGAGGGCGCGCGAATGGTATGCGACATGCGGGATCGCCGATACCATGCCCGGGCGCTTCGACGCGCTGGCGCTGGTGCTGGCGCTGGTGCTGCTCCGCATGGAGGGCGAGGAATCGCTGATCGCGCCTTCGACGCTGCTCTCCGAACTGTTCATCGAGGATATGGACGGCCAGATGCGGCAGAGCGGCGTCGGCGATCTGGTGGTGGGCAAGCGCATGGGCAAGCTGATGGGCGCGCTGGGTGGGCGCATGGCGGCCTTGCGCGAGGCGCTGGCGCTGGAGGCGGGCCCGGCGCGACAGGCAGCGATGGCCGAACTGGCTCGCCGCAATGCGACCCTTTTGCCCGACGGCGATCCGGCGAAAATTGCGGAACGGCTCGAAGCACTCGCCTGCTGCCTTGAGGGGTTGAGCGCCGAGGATCTCCTGGCCGGACGCATCATGCCGTGACTTCGCCCGAATTCTCGCGGCTGTTTGATGTGCGCCAACTGGAAGGCAAGAGCCTCAAGCTGGAGCCGACTGCGCAGGAGCGCGCCGCGCTGGCGCAGCGCTTCGGTCTCGTGCGGATCGACCGGCTGGTAGCGGTGCTCTCGCTCACCCGCACGGGGCTGGTGGTCGTGGCGAACGGCACGCTGGACGCAAGAATTGT
>JANLSP010000217.1:0-7271 GCA_031362485.1 Novosphingobium sp. | reverse complement strand
GTCTGGCGCGGCGGCAGAATCGAGGCTGAGCACTATTTCAATGGTTACGATGCAACCAAACCCATCGTTTCCAAATCGTTGGCCAAGCCGGTCACTGCGCTGCTCATCGGGCGGGCGATCAAGCTGGGCCACATCAAGTCGCTTGATCAGCCGGTCGCCGATTTCATCACCGAATGGAAGGGCGATGCATTGCGCGAGCAAATCAAGATACGTCACCTGCTCGACATGCGCACCGGCTTCCTCATGCAAGGCCAGCCGACCGAAGCGCAAGACATCCTCAACCGCGCCTATCTGCATCCGCGCCACGATGAAATCATCATCCGCGAATATCCGCTGATCAATCAGCCGGGCACGCGCTATGACTATTCTAACGCCACTTCCGAGTTGATCGCCCCGGTGATCGAGCGAGCCACCGGCATGCGTTACAGCGCGTTCCTCTCCGAGGCTTTGCTCAAGCCCATCGGCGCGGCAGGGGGATCGATCTGGGTCAACCGGCCCGGCGGCATGGCGCATTCGGGCTGCTGCCTGATGTTGCCGCCGCAATCATGGCTGCGCATGGCGGTCCTGCTGATGCAGGATGGGAAATGGAACGGCCGACAGTTGCTGCCCGATGGCTATGCCACCGCGATGCGCTCGCCGACGGCGGAAAACCCGCACTATGGGATGGGCGTCTGGGTCGCCGGACCATACATCGAACGGCGCGGCTTTGCTCATCCCTCGATCCCGTTCGGAAAAGTGCTGCATTCCGAACCTTATGCCGCCCGCGATCTCTATATGTTTGATGGCAACAGCAATCAGGTTGTCTACATCGTTCCCTCGCGCAATCTGATCATCCTGCGGACAGGCGAGACACCGGTCAGGACTCTTGAGTGGGACAATGCGTTCCTCCCCAATCTGTTGATCCGGGGCGCAAGGCGCCGCCCTGGGGAACGCCCGCTGGAGGCCCAGTCAAGATGAGCGATGCCACGATAGCTGAGGCCCGCATCGACGCACTGCCAAACCGCCTCAAGATCGGCTGGGCAAGCGGCGCATTCGGGATCGCATTGCTGTTCAACGGCATCGGCGCGCTGGTGTTCTT
The DNA here is from genome assembly GCA_031362485.1 of Novosphingobium sp. Taxonomy (GTDB): domain Bacteria; phylum Pseudomonadota; class Alphaproteobacteria; order Sphingomonadales; family Sphingomonadaceae; genus Novosphingobium. Next base: position 6,193 of record JANLSP010000217.1, on the reverse strand, counting down.
TTACATGATCGGCATCCTGAAGATTGAGCCGGCACTTGCCGGTTCGCTCATTTTTGTGGTGAAATTGCTGGGTGCTTTCACCGATGCCTCGGCGGGAGCATGGAGCGACCGTATCGTATCGCCGCGCGGGCGGCGGCGGCCATTTCTGTTCTGGGGTGCTTTCATCTGCGCGCTGAGCTTTGCGATGATTTTCACCGCCCCCGTATTCGCCCAGATGTGGATGACGGCAGCCTATGTGTTTGCCGGCCTGTGCGTGTTTTCAATCGGTTATTCGGTCTATAATGTGCCTTATCTGGCGATGCCGGCCGAGATGACCGACAGCTACCATGAGCGCTCGTCGATCCACAGCTATCGTATGATATTCGTGACGCTGGGTGGCTTTGTGGCGGGGGCGCTTGCGCCTGCGGCGCTCGAAGCACTCGGCAAGACGGAACGGTCCAGCTATGCGATCATGGGCTGCGTTGTCGCCGCGATGATGCTGATCGCGCTGCTGGCCGCCTATTACTGTACCGCCGCCGCACGCTACACCGCGCAAGGAACTGCCAAGCCCGGGATCGGCAAGGATTACGCCGAGATATTGCACAATCGCCACTTCATGCGCCTGATCGGCGTCAAATTCATGCAGCTGACCGCGATCCAGTGCACGCAGGCGTCGTTGCTGTTCTTTCTGGTCCAGTCGCTGGAACTGAAACTCACGGTGCTCGTCCCTTTCGGCCTGGCGATGTCGGTTTCGTCGATCATTGCAGCTCCGCTGCTCGTCAAATTTTCAAAAAAGCACGGCAAGCGCCTTGCCTATTTCGTCGCGTCGAGCGTCTATGTGCTGTACTGTGTCAGCTGGGTTCTGGCGGTCCCGGGCGAGCCGATCTGGGCCATTGTCGTGCGCGGGTTGATCGTCGGCGTGGCGGCAACCGGCAATGTGCTGCTGGCGATGTCGATGCTGACCGACATCATCAATTTCGACGCCCGGCAAACCGGGCAGCGGCGCGAGGGCAGCTATACCGCGGTCTATACGTTCATCGAAAAGCTGACTGGCGCGATGGGGCCGCTGCTGGTCGGCACGATGTTGTCGCTCGCCGGCTTCAACAACAAGCTGCCGCCTGATATGCCCCAACCCGGCAACGTGACGAGCGCCCTGCTGTTCACGACCGCCATTCTGCCAGCCGTGCTCGGGGTTGTCGCCATGCTGATTCTGGCAGGCTACAATCTGCGTCAGGAAGACATTGAGGAGACCGCACCATGATGAAGTTGCAAGAACCCCGGTTGCGCCAGCGCGGCCGCGCATCAATTGACTTTCTCGCCCTGATTGCCGGCGCCAGTGGTGCCGTCCGCACAGCTGTCGACCAGGAACTGGAGGAACGACAGGTGACCGCCGGTTCGCTGCCCGAGGACATGGACGCTCGCTATGACATAGTAAACGCAGCGCTTCGCGATTCGCGCGCCTATGGCACACTCAACCTGGTGGGCGACTGGCACGGGCGCTCGCACGGACAAATCGCGGTGCAGGCGTTCGAGGAAATTGCTGACGAACTGAAGCCCGCCATGGCTGCCGCCGAGACCGGTCCGGCACGCCTCACGCTCGATCCCGATCTCGTGGCACCCGATTACTGGGAAGGGGTCGAGTTTCATCGCACGGCGCTTGCCTGGGATGGCTATGACAACATGGGCTTTGTCCACGGCGAGATCATTCACCGCAAAATGGTCGACCGCATGTATCCCGGCGGTATCTTCAAACAACGCCGGGTCGTGGCGGGCATGGCTCCACGCGATCATTATGACAATATCCTCGAAATGGGCTGCTCGAGCGGGCATTTCACGGCCGCGCTGGAAGATGCCTATCCAGGCGCGAAAATCACCGGTGTCGATCTGTCGCGGCGGATGCTCGAACATGCCTGGCGGACGGCGAACGCCAATGGCTGGGCCTGGGATCTCTATCAGCGCCCGATGGAGGCGACGGGGTTTGCCGATGCCAGTTTCGATCTTGTCGCATCCTACATCGTCCTTCACGAAATGCCTGCCGAGGCAATCCGCGAGAGTTTTGCCGAAGCCCTGCGACTGCTAAAGCCTGGCGGTGATATGCTGATGTCCGATGTAACTCGTTATGCCGATCTTGACCGGTTGTCCGCTTGGAAGGCCGATCGCAGTGCGAAATATGGCGGTGAGCCGTTCTGGCGGGAATCGGCCAGCCTCGATCTTGCGGAGGTGGCTCGCGAAGTCGGTTTTGCCGAAGCCAGAGCCGAAGGGGTCTATCCGCATGTTCTGATCGCCCGGAAGGCCGCATGACCGAAGATCCCCGCAGCTACAACACGCCCGAGCTGAGGGCGTTTATCCCCGAGCAGATCGATAATCTGGGGCGCGCGGTCATCACCCTGACCCGTGAAATCTGCGTGCTGACCGACCGGCTAGCAGTGACCGAGGCCGTACTCGCCGAGCGCGGGATCGAGATTGCCGAAGCGATTGAGACCCACCAGCCCGATGCCGCGCTGCAGGGCCGTATCGACACCCAGGTAAACCGGATCATCGCTGAAATCCTCGCGACATTAAGCGCCAAATGAGGCTGGCGCTGACTTTCCTGCGGGTGATGGCCATCCTGCCGGTGCTAGTCGCCGCGCCCGCCCAAGCAAAATGCTTGAACCTGCCCATCTCCGTCACTGAAACGAGCCTGACCGCGCCCGGCGGCCGCGCGGTGCCATTCACGATCATCGGACCGGTCAAGCCAGGACGCTATCCGCTCATCGCCTTTTCGCACGGCAATTTTGCCGCCCCGTCACGCTACCGGGCGATGCTCGATCCGATTGCCGCAGCAGGCTATGTCATTGTTGCGCCGATGCATGTCGATTCCGAACTCATGCCCCGCGACAAGCCACCCTCGATGCAATTTGTCTGGCAGAGCCGCAACGAAGATCTGGCGCTTGCGCTTGCGGCAACGCCCGCCAATGCCGATCCTCTCCGCCGGGCAGCAATGGGCCACAGCTATGGCGCGTTGAATGCGCAGGTCGCGGCGGGCGCGGTGCCGGCCAATCCGCCTGGAAGACCAGCAGCGCTGCCGCAAACGCTTGTCACCTGGTCGCCGCCAGGCCCATTCCCGGGACTGATCGAGGCTAGCGGCTGGGCCTCGATATCGACACCGACGCTGACCATAACCGGTACCAGCGACATCATGCCCGGCTTTATCGACAATTGGGAACTGCACCGCGCAGCCTATGACAATTCGCCACGCGGCAAACGCTGGCTGTGGGTCGGCACCGGCATCAACCACTATTTCGGTGGCATGTTCGGCCGGGAAAAAGCAGCAAGTCCGGAAGACAAACGCCTGTTTGGCCGGGCCATTGCCACGACGATTGCCTTTCTCGATTCGAGCTTCAAGCGGCGCAGGGGTTGCCGGGTTGGCGGCGCAATACCTGGCGAGCTGCTGGACATCGATAAATGAGACGGGCTGTCTGGCAGATGCGCTGCGACATGCGCCTTTGATCAGGTGGGTGCTCGCGGTGACCGAATAGAATTGAGATAGTCCGCAACTCCAATCCGGTCGGGCTGTCTGCCGTTATCGGTGATTTTCGGGTTAGCGGCCAGCGCTGCGAAAGCGTTATCAATCGCTGCGCCGACTGCCTGGACCGCAACCGCAGGAAAAAGCGCAACACTATAGCCCATCACTTGCAGCGTAAGCGCATCCTGAACCTCTTCGCCGGTCCGCAACAGATTGTGGAGCAGCGGTTTGCGGGTTCCGATCGTGGCGACAAGGCGTCTCATGTCGGCTTGGGTCTTCAGGTTCTCGACAAAGATCATGTCCGCGCCGGCATCGGCATAGGCAGCCGCGCGGTCAAGCGCGGCTTCGACTCCTTCGGTTGATACGGCATCGCTGCGGGCGCTGACCAGCACTGCCTCATCCCGCCGCGCGTCGAGCATTGCCTTGATCTTGTCGATCATTTCACAAACCGGGATGAGCGGGCGACCAAGCGGGTCGTCGGCAGGTTTGACGTCGAGCTGATCTTCGATCTGAATACCGCTGGCGCCGGATCGCTCAAGCATCAGCATGGTTCGCGCTGCCATATAGGCATTGCCGAAGCCTTGATCGGCATCGACGAACAGCGGGATCGCAACGCGATCAGCGATCCTGGCGGTTGCTTCGGCAATCTCGGTCAACGTAATCAGACCAATATCTGGTCGCGCGAGGTGCATTGCGGCGAGCGCAGAGCCGGACACGAAGACGGCTTTGAATCCAGCTTCCTGCGCCCGGAATGCCGAGAACGCATCATAGACGCCCGGGGTGACAAGAATCTCGGGTGCTGCAATCAGCGCGCGGAGTGCTTTGGCGTTTGGCATGGCGGTCAGTTTAGCGGTGCCGATGCCCGGCTGCCAAGCTCGCCAGCATCTTCCTTGACTTTCAACTGCCCGAACTTGGCATATTCATTGACGCCGCCCATTTCCTGCTTGCGCCAGCGGGTCGCAAAGCCGCGCGGGTAGTCTGCATCGCCGTCGCTTCTGCCATCCTGCGACCAAAGCAGCGGAAAGTTGGATCCCATCGGCACTTCGCCTTCAAGCATCTCATCGAAACTGACGCCCGCAAGATTGACGCAATCGGGGCGGGGGGCCCAGCGGATATCGTCGCCGAACACCCGCTCCGAAATGGCAATGCGCCAGTCGTCCGTCGGGTTGCCGCCCGAATAATGCAGCACCCAGGGATGGACGATCAGGATATCGCCTGGTGCCATATCCCAGCTTAAAAAGCGCAATCCCGGCTCGCCCCGGCGGCTCTCGATATCGGGATGCGGCACCCGGTCATCGGGCTTGATCATCTTTCGCGCATTGGGCGAAAACAGCCAATAGGGCACATCCTCGTGCTGGCTGCCCGCCAGGACTTCAAGGCTGTTCGCCTTGACAATCGGCGTCAGCGGTATCCAGATTGATGGCACCATGACGCCATTGGTCGGCCAGCCCATCCGGTCGCAATGCCACAGCGTCCTGGCATCGGATTGCGGTGGCTTGGCGAAAAACTCGTCGAAGAAGAAGCGGATCTCCTTTGATCCCATCACCCGGCCAGCCGCTTCGGCAATCGGCGCTTCGAAGATGAAGCGCCGATATTCCGCGATGCACCGCGCCATGTATCGCCCCGGAATGGTAGGGAGCAGGCCGACGTCCTGCTTTTCGATAATAACCTTGCGGGCAATCGGCTCGAGCGTGTCGATCCAATCGCGGCTGAGCACTTCGCGCAAGCAAACCACGCCATCGCGCTGGTAATCGGCGATGTCCTGCTGCGTGATCTCGCGCAAGGGACGGGAATTAAACGCCATTTCCAGTTTCCGTTCAACCGCGTTGTAGCCGGGCGAGAATGCGCGGGAAAGTACGAAACCGCTAAAATCATCCGCCATATATTCGTTCCTTGAACATAATCCGGCCCGGCCAGCGCCAACGCCTGTTGCCATGCAGCAAAAATCTATCCGCTGTTCGGAGAAATTGTCTCGAGATTGCGTGCTCGGGGTTGGAGTATGACAGCTTGAAGACGCATGGCCCTCGGCTGCGAATACGAGAGTGCGGGCAGTGCCTTTCAGGGGAGTAATTCGATGAAACAGGTAATGCCTTCTATCTTTGCCAAGCTGCTGCTTGCCAGCGTCAGCGCCTCTGCCATGCTGTGGAGTGGCGGGGCCTTGGCGCAGGACGTCCAATCTGCGGACGCGGAAGTCGATGATGGCAACAGCATCATTGTCACCGCCCGGCGCTTTGAGGAGCGCATTCAGGATATTCCAATTTCGGTGAGCGCGATTTCCGCGCAGGACCTTGCGCGCCAGAATCTGGACGATCTGGGTGATATCGCTGAAAAGACCGTCGGGTTCGCCTTTGAGACCTTTACGGGGCCTTTGGCGCAGCCGGTCATCCGCGGGCAGACCAATCTACGCGTCACCTCGCCGGTGCAGAATGTCGCGACCAACCTCAACGGCATCTATCTCCAGCGCGGATATTTCGTCGATCAGGGCATGCTCGACCTGGAGCGGGTCGAAATCATCAAAGGTCCCCAATCTGCCCTTTATGGCCGCAATGCTTTTGCTGGTGCGATCAGCTTGATTGCCAGCGGCGCCAACGTTGATCGCGAGCTTTCGGGCAGGGTTTCCGCCACGATCGGCAGCGACAAGCGCTATGAGGGCAAAGGCGGCATCCACATCCCGATCGCCCCAGGCGTCTTTTCCGTCTTCGTCGGCGG
>JANLSP010000191.1:0-1949 GCA_031362485.1 Novosphingobium sp. | reverse complement strand
TGACCAGGTTATCGGGTTTGCCCTTATCGATCACGAGCCGAAAATCGCGGATCGGCCCGCGCCAGTTGGCGCCCGAACTCAAGATGTAATCGAGCCACACTTCGCTTGCGACAAGCCGCTTTCCCGCGCGCGGCGTGGTGCGCCGGTCGAACGCTGCCATGAAATCGGCGTCGATGCAGTATTGCCGCTGCTTTTCCGCAAAACTCTCGTCGCGCCGCAGTTCGCGCTCCAGCCCGCCGCCGACCGAACCGCCGGCGAGCGGCGCATAGGCATGCGTCACTTCGACCGAGCGGCCTGCCGGAAACAGCTGGCGGCGGGTAACATGGGTCACCAGGCTCCAGGCAGGGATCAGGCTGCGCGCATCGTTCGGGTCCGGCTTCAACAGGCCCTCGCGCCGGTAGGTCAGCTTGTCAGCAGCGCTTAGCCGTTCGACGAACGGCACTGTGTCCTGATAGCTGGAAAACCAGCGCAGCGGCCAGCCAAGCGCCGCAATCCGCGCAGTGACATCGCGCCCGCCGATCATTCCGCGTTCGGCAAAATCGAGCTTGACCGGCTGGCCATTGACCGTGGTGCGGAATTTCATCGCGCGAAAGTTGGGTATTTCGGTATCACCCATGTAATCCGCCAAGTCGCCGGGCAGAACCGGCACCGGAAAGGAAACCAGCGTTTCAACATCGCGCGCCGACCGGTTGGTGAACCGGTAGCGCACCCGCACTTCCTTTTGTGAGATGAAAAGGTCTTCCGAATCCATCGAGATCGCATCGTTGCGAGTCAGCACCAGACCGCCGAGGCCGATCGAGGCCGCGCTGTCATTTGCGCTGAGCGGCGTGGAAGCCAGAAGCCCCGCCGCAATGATTGCTGCCCCGATTTTTCCCATTGCCCCACCTTCTGCCTTGCGCTGTCGCTTGCCCAAAGACACCATGCCTGCCAGCCAAAGGCAAGGCCATGGGTATGGGAGAACAATGCGATGGGACTGCGGGCAGCACATGAGGCGATGCAAGGCAAACTTGCTGTGGTCGTGGGCGGCGCGGCGGGGCATCTGGGTCGCGGGACGACACTGGGGCTGGCCCGCGAAGGCGTGCGCCTGATTGTCTGCGACAACGACCGCGAAGGAATGGAGACCATCGTCGGTGAAGTCGAGGCGCTGGGCAGCACAGTCACCCCCATTTTCAGCGATGTCATGGAACCGGCCTCCCTCGATGCGTTCTGGGATCAGGTCGAGGCGCTCACCGATCACATTGATATCCTGGTCAACGTCTGCGGCGGCGTTGCGCGCTCATTGTTCGAGAACACCAGCCGGGAGAGCCATGCCGAGAACATCCGCTACAACTATGGCTATCACATCGACAGCTGCCAACGCGCCATTCCCCTGCTCAAAAGGTCCGGAAGCGGCGGCAGCATCGTCAATTTCACCACCATCGAAGCCCACCGCGGCGCGGCGACATTCGCGGTCTATGCCGGGGCCAAGGCGGCGCTGACCAATTTCAGCCGCGCCCTGGCGGTCGAGCTTGGCCAGCACATGATCCGGGTCAACTGCCTGGCCAGCGACACCAGCCCGGCGCGCACCACCAATGCCGCCCTCGCCCCCGAAGACTTCGAACGCCTCGCCGCAGTCGGTCCGCATGCGCTGGACGAGGCGATGAAAATCTACGTGCCGATGAAGCGCGCGCCAACGGTCGAGGAAGTGATCGACGGCGTCGTCTTCCTCGCCTGCGACCTCTCGCGCACGGTCACCGGCCAGACGCTGTTCGTCGATGGCGGAACCTATGCCGCTTTCGGTTTCCTCGACTGGCCGGGCGGCGACGGGTTCATGCCAGCGCCGCTGGGGGGGACGCTGAAGCTGATGTTCGGGTGAGCCTGGTCCGCAATTGCATCCAGCGTGGTGGAAACTCCAGCCTCCTCACTTGACTGGAACAGTATGAGAACATACTCATCCCGCGAACCAGGAG
>JANLSP010000159.1:0-6616 GCA_031362485.1 Novosphingobium sp. | reverse complement strand
CTGCCCGCACCGATGATCGCTGCCTGCAGTTCGCGGCTCACGGCACGCGTGCAGGGCGCCTGCATTGGCGCGGGGCTGGAAATGGCGGCATGGGCACATCGCATCGTGGCCAGCAGCGATGCCTGGTTTCATTTGCCGGAACTCGCGATGGGCCTGCTTCCGGGGGCAGGGGGCTGCGTCTCGCTCAGCCGCCGGATCGGCCGTCAGCGCACTGCGCTGATGCTGCTGTCAGGAAAGCGCATCCCGGCCCGCATCGCGCTGGACTGGGGCCTGCTTGATGCTATCGAAGGCGATCTCGCCGCCGATCAGGGTTAGCGCCACGTCGGCAGAGCTCAGCCGATCGCGTGCGTCTTGCCATGGCCGGTCAAGCAGGACCAGATCGGCAGCGCCGCCCATTTCGATGCGTCGCTGACGCGCAAGATTGGCGGGATCGGCAAGAAAAAGCGCGAGCGCGACTTCAGGCGACAGCGCTTCTTGCGGGCCAAAACTCAATCCGCCGTCAGTTTGCCTCAACACGGCGGCGCGAATCGCCGCCCAAGGATCAGCGCCCCCGAACGGCGCGTCACTTCCACCGGCAAGCGTGATACCGGCTTCGGCAAGGCTGGCCAGGCGGTAAAGATCGCCCTGATGGCGCGGCTCGACATCGCGGCGATAGGCGTCGCCGCGCTCAGCCACGAAGTGCGGCTGCACGCAGACGGCCAGGCCATGCGCGGCAATTCTGGCGACAAGATCTGGCGAAGCGATCGAGGCGTGCTCAATTCGGTCGCCATCGCGCACGCCCGCGCACTCCAGCGCTGCAAGCGCAAAGACCAACTCCACCTCGGTTACGCAGTGGATCGCAGCGGTGCGCTGCTGATCATGCGCTGCTGCTATGAAAGCGGACACCTCATCGAATGGCGGCAGCGCGGCTTCGTGTAGATGCAGCTTCGCCGGGCCAAGGTGCCAACCTTCGGGACAGGCCCTGGCCAAGGCAAGGCTGCCGGCAAGCCATGGACTTTGCCTCAAGCTGCCAGATCGGCGTTGCGCAGCAAAGTGGGCAGCCATCAAAGGATCATTGCGCGGCGACATGTCCGTGAAGCCAGTCACGCCCCAGGCCGCAAGCTGGGAGGACACCGCTGAGAAATCAGGCGGCGCGCTGGCCAGCGCGCGCTGGAGCCACTGGTCTTCATCAAACAGGCGGCCAGTAAATCCATTGCCATCACGCTCAAGACCAGGCGGCGGTTCGGCGCAGGCCAGCAATGCGGCAAGGGCAGGGGAGTTTAGCAGCCACATCCGCCCGGAGCGATGCTGCATGCGCAAGGGTCTGTTCGGCACCAGCCGGTCTAGCGCGCCGGCATCTGGCAAACCCATAACGCTCTCGTGATAGCCGATTGCGCGCAGCCAGCCCGATCCGGGGTGCGCAGCTAGGCGTGCGGCCAAAGCTTCGCGAGTTTCCACTTCGGGCGGACCGCACCAGGCTGACTGCGCGCGCGCTGCCAGCCCGGCCAGATGGATGTGATGGTCATGGAGACCAGGAAGGAGGGCGCCGCCGCCCGCATCGACAATCCGTCCAGCATATGGAACGTCAGCCCGCGAACTTGACGGAATGGCAATCTCGGCGATCACGCCATCCGCGATCCGAACATCGGCCCGGCCGTATCCCCAGACCTCAGCGTTGCGGATCAGCATGGGGCAATCCATTGCAGGGTATCGGCGCCGAGTTCGTGCAATTCGGCAAGCATGGGACGGCGAGCCACTTTGGGAAATGGCTGACCATTGGCCGCAGCCCAGCCTTTGAGCTCCTGCGTCAGCGCGCGCCTGTCAAATTCACCCTCCTCGCGCAAGGCCATGGCGGTGATGGCGGTCATCGACAGGCCGATCCGGCACGCTTCGCCTCGCATATAGGCTCGCCAGCCGGCCAGCGCCGCCATGATACCTGTCAGCGGATCGGGCAGGGCATCGCCGACATCGCCCACTTCTCCGCTGACATCGGCCCTCGCCCGCGTAAGTCCTGCCGCTACGCCGCAATCGGTGCCTATGCCGGCCCAGCCAGCGGCCTCGCCGCTGGCACCGTGGCCCGTGATGCTTAGCCAGACCAGCCCGGGAACTTCACGCACTAGCACTTCGGCATCGATGCCCAGATGTTTCAGCGCACGAACCCGCGAACTTTCAATTACGAAATCGGCACGGCGGATCAACGCGATCAGCGCGGCCTTTTCGGCATTGCTGGAAAAGTCGACGAGCACGCTGGCCTTGCCCTGGTTGATCAGTCCGAAAGTGGCCGGATCATCCCTGCGGATCAGGTCCGGCCGGGAAAGGCTCTCGATCTTTACCACTTCAGCGCCCGCCAGCCAAAGCAGATGCCCCGCGAGCGGACCGGCCCAGATTGCCGAAAGATCAATCACCAACGGGCGATGTCCGGCCTGCCGCTGACGGCTTTCGCCGCGGGCCAGCAGTTCGATCGGCGGAGCGGCAGGCACTTCGTCGATGCAGGCTACCGGCAAGCCGAGCATGCGCCCGCGCGCCAGCAGATCGGCGCTGTCGTGGACGGCAATGGTTGCGGCAATTGCCTCGTCATCGCCGGTATCGATGTCATCGCCGTCAAACAACGCTGGCAACAATTCGCGGTCCTCTGTGCGCAGCAAGGTGAGGGCAAACCAGCTTCCATCGCGCGTAGGGTTCAGTCGGCTACCGCCAATTCCCGCTGAAATGCGACCATTGATGCGAAAACTTCCGTTGGAGCCGCGCTCACCGACTATGGTCGCGCCGGCGAGTGCTGCAATGCGCGGTGCGCCGGTTTCGCTGGCCAGCAGGCGCAGCTGCCGATCGGCCCAGCGCGCCAGCGGAATTGCGAGTGTTTCAGTCGGCAAGGATGCCCTTGACCTCGCGGCGCAACAGCTTGCCCATTTCGTTATAAGGAAGTTCCGAAACAAACGCGATTTTCTCCGGCACCCGGCTCGAACGCAGACGCGCGCGGACCAGTTCGCGCAGTTCGTCTTCTGCGGGTTCAAGATGCCCGTCGCGCAGTACCAGTGCGACGCCGACTGCCTCGCCCCATTCGGACGAGGGGATAGCGCAGGCGCAGGCGTCGGCAACGGAGGCATGGGTGAGCAGCACGTCCTCGATCTCGCCCGGCGACATGTTCTCGCCGCCGCGCACGATGACATCGTCGGCTCGGCCCGAAAGGAAAATGTAGCCGTCCTCATCCATGTAGCCGGCATCGCGCGTCGGGAACCAGCCGTCTGCGGTCAGCGCGCTCTTTTCTTTGTATTCGCCCGAAACTTGTTCGCCGCGAACATAGATTTCGCCATGCTCGCCAGGGCCCACTACATTGCCGTCTTCGTCGCGGATCTCGATTTCCACCGTCGGCAGCGGCTGGCCAAGTGAAGTCAGCCGCGCCCGCACTTTGGGATCCTCGGAAGCCAGCGCCTCGCGGTGGTCATCAGGTCCAAGCAAGGCGACAGTCGAGCTGGTTTCGGTGAGGCCATAGGCATTGGTGAAACCGGTATGGGCAAAGCTGCGCAGTGCCTTCTGGATCACTTCCAGCGGCATCTTGCCGCCGCCATAGGCGACCGCGCGCAAACTGGAGACATCTCCGCTCGCGCCTTCTTCCATCGCCGCGATGATACGGGTGAGCATGGTCGGCACAACGAACGCATTGGTAATTTTTTCGGCCTCGACCAGCCCCAGCCACGCTTCAGGCGAGAAGCTGGGCAGCATGACGATGCGGCGGGCGGCATAGATCGAGCTCATCAGCGCCGAAATACCGGCGATGTGATAAGGCGGAACCACAACCAGTGCGGCGTCTTCCTCATCAGCGGCCGCAAACTCAACCGCGCCGAGGATATAGCCAAGAAGGTTTGAATGTCGCAGGATCGCTGCTTTGGGCGCGGCTGTGGTGCCACTGGTAAACAGCTGGACTGCGACGCCTTCGCCGCCATCATATTCGCGGTCCGGCGCGACTTCGGCTTCCTGCGCAGCGGCGACGAAATCGCTGCGCGCCAGCGTGACATGTCCTTGTCCCGGTGCCAGCCGCTCGACCCGGCCGGTATCGCCAACGATCAGGGCAGGGGCAACGCGTTCCAGCAAACCGGCAAGATCAACATCAGCCAAGCGGTAGTTCAGCGGGCAATAGGGCACGCCTGCCAGCGCCGCACCGAACAGGGCTATCACCGCTGCCTCGCTCGATTCATCCAGCAGGGCGACATGGCTTGCGCCGCTTGACACAATAAGCTCTGCCGCGCCGCGCGCGGCAGCAAGCAGCTCCGTATAGGACCATCGGCGACCTTCGCAGACCAGACCAGTGCGGTCTGGCCCGGCTTCGGCCGCCATTTCAAGTAAGAGTGCGATATTCATGGCAGCAGGCTATACCGATCAGTCGGACGCAGGAAGGGGCTTCGCGTCCTTGACGACCAGCGCCACACCATCAACGCCGAGCGAACCTTTGCCGGGTTTGACGCAGAGCAACTCATAAGCGCCGACTGCATCGACATAACGCTTTCCCATCAGCGTGCCGGCGGAGAAGTCAGCGCTGAGCGGGGCTGTTTCCGCGGGCTTTGCCTCGCCCATAGCTGCGCCGCCGCATTCGATGGAACCGGTGCCGCAGCGGATCACCATGACTTCGGTGTCGCAGGCGGCGCTCTTTAGACGGGTGCCGGGTTTCATAATCGAAAATTCCTCGTGTTCTGGCGATTCAGGTAATCGTGCCTGCGGCCTTTAGGCGCTCGATACGCTCCCAATCAAGACCAAGCTCGAGGAGCAGTGATTCGGTATGCTCCCCAGCTTCGGGCGCGCGCGATACACTGACTGCTGTGTGGTTGAACTGGACCGGACTGCGGACCACCTTGACCGGGGCCGAGCCATCGATCGGATCGACAGTGTAGAATGCATCGTTGGCCAGCGCCTGCGGGTCGCCGGGCAGGTCCAGAAAGGTCTGCACCGCCGCCCACTGGCCCTTCATTGTCTTCAGGTGCATGCGCCAGTAGTCGAAGGTCTGCGATGCGAAGGCCGCCTCGATCAGTTCGCTGGCTGCAGCGCTGTTTTCCATCAGTTTCAGGCCAGTGGCGAAGCGGGGATCACGTGCCGCGTCAGGCAAGCCAAGGTGCTCGAAAGTATCGCGGATATAAGGATCGGGGACCATGACGAAGAGGCTGATGATCCGTCCGTCGCTGGTCTTGAAATGGCCCATCAGCGGATTGATCGCCGCGCCTCCGGCCCGGGGCACGCCCACCCGCATCTGCGCGCCGCCGTGCACGAAAGGGGCAATCACCTGGCCTGACATCCACATCGCGGTGGAGAGCAACGAGACATCGACTTCGCTGGGCTCGCCGGTCCGCTCGCGGTGCAACAGCGCTCCAGCGATGCCGCCGGCCAGATACATGCCCGCCTGCGAATCTCCCATACCGCCAATGCCCATTTGCAGCGGCACGTCGTATTCTTCCGGGGTCAGGGCATGCGCCACGCCGCTGTGGATGTAGAATGCGGTCGCATCGAAGCCGCCGCGGTCGCGGTCAGGCCCCTTGTCGCCATAGCCGCTGCCGCGCGCGTAGATGATCTGCGGATTCACTTTGCGGATATGTTCAACATCAATTTCAAGCTTATGGCGCACATTTGGTAGGTAGTTTGTGAGAAATACATCCGCATTCTTCGCCAGCTCGTAGACCAGATCACGGCCTTCGGGCGTCGCTATGTCGATGCCGATGCTGCGCTTGCCCTTGTTGGGGTGCTGGATCATCGGATTGACCACCGGATCGAAGGTCACCCCCGCAATTGAGCGCAGCCCGCGCTGGGCATCGCCGCGTAGCGGATGCTCCACCTTGATGACATCCGCACCCCATTCGGCGAGCACCGCCCCGGTGCAGGGCACGAAGACGAACTGGGCCACTTCCAGGACCCTGATTCCCTTCATAACCTGGGTCATGCGCGGCACCTTGCGGAATACATCAGGCGATCGCGCCCGCTGCTTTCAATTCCTCGATCCGGTCCCACTCGATGCCCATTTCCATCAGCACCACTTCGGTGTGCTCGCTGGCCTGGGGCGCGCGGGTGGTTTCCAGCGGTTCACCGTTCCATTGCACCGGCCCGCGCACCAGCTTCAGCGGTTTGCCGCCGTCGGCACCTTCAACCTCGATGATCATGTCGTTGGCGACGGTCTGATCGTCGGTGAGCAGATCGCGCATCGTCTGAATCGGGGCCCACTGACCCTTCATCGTCTTGAGATGCTGGCGCCAGTAAGCAAACGGCTTTTTCGAAAATGCATCGACGATGTAACCGCTGGCGATCGCGGCGTTCTCGAACAGTTTGAGCGGTTCAGAAAAACGCGGATCGTCAGCCATTTCGGGCAGGCCGAGGTGTTCGAAGGTGTCACGGATGACATTCGTTGGGCTGAGAATGCACAAGTTGATCCAACCGCCGTCTGACGTGCGAAAATTGCCCATGAAGGGATTGACGCTCACCCCGCCCGAGCGCGGCATCGAATTGGGCGAATACTGATCAGTTTCCATCACCTGGCTGATCAATGCGCCTGATGCCCACCAGGCGGTGGAGAGCAGCGAAACGTCCATTTCGACTGCTTCCCCGGTCTTTTCGCGGTGAAACAGCGCAGCCGAAATGCCGCCGGCGATGAACATACCGCCGA
>JANLSP010000082.1:0-4780 GCA_031362485.1 Novosphingobium sp. | reverse complement strand
AGCCGTTTGGTCTGTCCAACAAGGATGCGCTGCGCTGCAAGAATATGTGGACGCTGGGCCTGGCGCTGTGGATGTTCGAGCGTGATCGCCAGCCGCTGATCGATTGGTTGAATGAGAAATTCAAGAAAAACCAACTGCTTGCCGATGCCAATATTGCTGCATTGAACGCGGGCCATGCTTACGGCGAGACGGCAGAGCTGTCCGGCCCGATCAAGCAGCTGCACATGCAGCCCGTCGCCTCGCCGCCGGGGCTTTATCGCACCGTCACCGGCGCGGAATCGGTCTCTTATGGCCTGGTTGCAGGGGCGCAGCTGGCGGGGCTGAAGATGTTCTTCGGCGGCTATCCGATCACGCCGGCCTCGGCGATCCTGCACAATCTAGTCAAGATGAAGGAGTTTGGCGTCACCACCTTCCAGGCGGAAGACGAGATCGCGGCGATCTGCGCGGCGATTGGCGCGTCATATGCCGGGCAATTGGGCGTCACATCGTCATCCGGCCCCGGCATTGCTCTGAAGGGCGAGGCGATGGGCTTGGCGGTGATGACCGAGCTGCCGCTGGTGATCGTCAATTCGCAGCGCGGCGGGCCTTCGACGGGCCTGCCGACCAAGACCGAGCAGTCAGACCTCTATCAGGCGGTCTATGGCCGCAACGGCGATGCGCCGATCCCGGTGATCGCCTGCCGCTCGCCCGGCGATGCCTTCGATTGCGCGATTGAGGCTGTGCGGATTGCGGTGCATTACATGACCCCGGTGATATTGCTCACCGATGGCTACATTGCCAATGCGGCTGAGCCCTGGAAAGTCCCTGATCCCAAAAGCTTCATGCCATTTCCTGTAAAATTTCTTGAAGAAAAGAACGGCGAAGTTATGTTACCTTACAAGCGTGATGATCGTAAAGTTCGCCCCTGGATAAAACCTGGCACCCCCGGCCTGATGCACCGCATCGGCGGCATCGAAAAGGGCATCGATACCGGCGCAATCGACTATTCCTCCGACGTCCACCAGATCCAGACCGATGCCCGCAAGGCCAAGATTGACGACATCGCGCTCGATATCCCCGATCAGGAAGTCACCCTGGGCGCAGCCGGCGGCAAGCTGGCCGTAGTCGGCTGGGGCTCAACTTACGGCCCGATCCTGCAAGCTGTCCGCCGCGCCCGCGCCCGCGGCCTTGATGTCAGCCACATCCACGTCCGCCACATCTGGCCGCTGCCCAAGAATTTGGGCCAGCTTCTGAAAGGCTATGACAAAGTGCTCGTGCCCGAGATGAACACCGGCCAGTTCAAGACTGTGCTGCGCGATCAGTATCTGGTCGATGCCCGACCGCTCGCCAAAACCAGCGGCCAGCCGTTTACGATTGCCGAGCTTGAAGCCGCCATTGATGGAGAACTCGCATGAACGACATGACCCCCATCAGGCATGAATCCACTCTCAAGGACTGGGAAACCGATCAGGAAGTGCGCTGGTGTCCCGGCTGCGGCGACTATGCGATCTTGAAAGCCGTGCAGCGCACCTTGCCCGAGATCGGCGCCGATCCGGCCAAGACCGTGTTCGTCTCGGGCATCGGCTGCTCCAGCCGCTTTCCCTATTACATCGAAAGCTACGGCTTCCACACCATCCATGGCCGCGCGCCCGCGTTCGCTACCGGCATCAAGCTCGCCAATCCCGAGCTCGATGTGTGGATTGTCACCGGCGACGGCGATGGCATGTCGATTGGCGGCAACCACACGATGCACATTCTGCGCCGCAATCTTGATTGCCAGATCCTGCTGTTCAACAACGAGATCTATGGGCTGACCAAGGGCCAGTATTCGCCGACCAGCCGCCTCGGCACGACCTCGCCTTCTACGCCGGGCGGCTCGGTTGACCGGCCTGCGCGTCCTGCAGCTTTCGCGCTGGGCGCGGGCGCGCGGTTTGTCGCGCGCGGATTCGACGTTTCGAAGAAGCTGCCCGAAGTGTTGAAAGCGGCCCATGCCCACAAGGGCGCGGCTTTCATCGAGATTTTCCAGAACTGCATCGTTTATAACAAGGATGTGTTCGACGAATTTGCCGCTCCCAAGGGCGCCGATAATAATCAGTTGTGGCTCTATCACGATCAGCCAATGTTGTTCGGCTCGGAAAAATCGGGCGGCACCAAGGGCCTAAGGGTCAATCTTGATCACCTGCATCTCGAAGTGGTCGATGTCGTCGATGGCGACTGGCAGGCAGCGGGCGTGATTGTCCACGATGTCACCAATCGCGCGCTGGCGCACATGCTGGTCGAAATGCCGTTCGGGCCGTTCCCGATGGCGCTCGGCGTGCTCTATGACGATCCGCGCCCGACCTTCGAGCACGAATTGCTCGGCCAGGATGCCAAGTTGGTTGAAGGCAAGCAGGCCAATCTCGCCAAGTTGCTCAGCAAGGGCCAGACCTGGACTGTTGAGGGGTAGGACTGTTTTTCCTAGGGTATGGACAACCTCACCCATTCCCTGATCGGCGCGGTTCTTGGCCAGGCGGGCCTCAAGCGCAAGACCGGGCTCGCCATGCCTGCGCTGATCATTGCGGCGAACCTGCCCGATATCGATGCAGCGTGCACGTTTTATGGCACGGAATCGCTGGCGATGCGGCGCGGGATTACACATGGGCCAATTGCGCTGGTCATGCTGCCGCTGTTGCTGGCTGGCGGGCTGATCCTTTATGATTGCTGGCAGGCGCGGCGGGGCACGCGGCCCGAGGCGCGATTGCCGGTCAATCCGGGCTGGTTGGTCGCGCTCTGCTATCTCGGCACCCTTACACACCCTGCCTTCGATTGGCTGAACAGTTATGGCATCCGCCTGCTCGAGCCATTTTCCAGCCAGTGGTTTTATGGCGATGCACTGTTCATCATCGATCCGTGGCTGCTGGCGATGTTGGGTGGCGGCTGGTGGCTTTCGCGGCGGCGCGAGCGGGCACAAGCGACGCGCTGGGCACAGCCGGCGCGTGCTGCAATTGCAATGGCGGCGGCCTATGTCGCGATCAACATTGCCATCAGCCGACATGCCGCATGGGACGCCGCCATGCATGAGACCTATCCGGTGCAGGCGGTCGCCAATCCGGTGCCGCTGGCTTTCTGGCGCCGCGAAATTCTGTGGCGTTCGGGCGAGCGCTATGGCGGCGCGCCATATTCATTGTTTGGCAGCCGGCGGAGCGTTGGCGAACTGACGGGGCGGCCGATCAACATGTCCGACCCGCGCATCGCGGAACGGGTGCCGACCAGCACAGACGCCCAGGCCTTTCTGTTCTGGAGCCGTATGCCGGTCGCCGAAAACTCTGGTGACAACATCGTCATCAAGGACCAGCGCTTCCTGCAAATCCCCGCACGCGGGCCGTTCACGGTAATCCTGCCGCCCAAGTAGCGATGCTGCTCGGGCATTGCCGAATTGCTCCGCGCGGTCCATAAACTACGCATGAATGCGCAGGCGCCGGTGCGGGGAGCGGAGCTTGTTGCGGGCGCGGGGCCAGTCGGCCTTGGCTCGCAATGGCTTGCGCGCGTCTGGGCGGGGCGCATTGATTCCATACTTGATCGAATTGACAAGGGCCTTGCGCGCGGCTCGGTTGAACTGACTTTGCCAGATGGCACGATCCGCTTGCTTGGCGGGCGCGAACCCGGCTTCGTTGCGCAGGCCCAACTTACCAGCTTTCGCGCGATATTCCGGCTGGTCACGGCGGGGTCAGTGGGGTGCTATCAAGGCTGGGATGCGGGCGAATGGACCAGCCCCGATCCGGTCGCGCTGTTTGCCCTGTTCACCGACAATGCCCTGTCGCTGGGCGGCGCGGCGCGCGCGCATGGGCCCTGGCGCTGGCTGGCGCGGGCAGCGCACTGGCTGCACCGCAATTCGCGATCCGGCTCACTGCGCAATATCCACGCGCATTATGATCTGGGCAATGATTTCTACGCGGCCTGGCTCGATCCGGCGATGGTCTATTCCTCGGGGCTGTTTGCCTCACCGGGGGAAAGCCTTGAGGCAGCTCAGCAGCGCAAGTTGCAGACCATCGCAGATCGCCTCGGCGAAGCTGAAGAAGTGCTGGAAATCGGCTGTGGCTGGGGCGCCATGGCGCAGCAACTGGCGCTGCGGGGCGCGAATGTAACGGCGATAAGCCTGTCTGACGAACAACTTGCCTGGGCACGCGCGCGCAGGGGCAATTCGCGGATAGACTATTGCAAGCAGGATTACCGCGACACGTCTGGGCAATATGACGGCATCGCCAGTGTCGAGATGGTCGAGGCGGTGGGGCAGGAATACTGGCCAGACTTCTTCGATTGCATTGCCCGCTGCCTGACGCCCGGAGGCCGCGCGGCGATCCAGTATATCGCCATGCGCGAGGAACTGTTTGACGCCTATGCCAGCAGTGCCGATTTCATCCAGACTTTCATCTTTCCCGGCGGGATGCTGGTGCGCGAAAGCACCTTTCGCGCGCTGGCAGCCGAGTGCGGCCTTGAATGGCAGGACCAGGCCAGCTTTGCCGCGGACTATGCTGAAACGCTGCGCAGGTGGCGGACCAATTTTGACTGCGCCGTCAGCGAAGGCCGGCTCCCTGCCGGGTTCGATGCGCGCTTCGTGCGACTGTGGCGCTTCTATCTGATGTATTGCGAAGGCGGCTTTCGCGGCCGCGCAATCGATGTTGCGCAGGTGACCTTGGTCAAAGCCGCCTGATCAGCAGGCCCGGTAGATGCCGTCACCGCGCCAGCGGGCGAGCAGATTGTCATGCACGATCGGGCTCAGCAGGTTGACGTAGGCGCAGCCGACCAGGCCATTTTCCCACCA
>JANLSP010000076.1:0-8421 GCA_031362485.1 Novosphingobium sp. | reverse complement strand
CGTGCTGCCGACGAGATAGAGTACGCTGGCGCCATCGATGAAGAACAGGCCGCCGGGCGTCTCGATGCGCTCGTCGAAAGCCTGGGCCTCGGTCACATAGTCGACTGAATAGGCCAGCCCCGAGCAACCGCGGCGCGGGGTTGAGAGCTTGACGCCGATTGCGCCTTCGGGCGCCTTGGCCATCAGTTCGGCAACCCGCGCTTCGGCACTGGGGGTGAGCAGGACGGCGGCAGGCCGCTGGCGCACATTGGTGGTCATCACAGCATCCCCAATTCGAGCCGGGCCTCGTCGGACATCTTGGCCATATCCCACGGAGGATCCCAGACGAGGCTGACTTCGGCATCGCGCACGCCGGGCACAGCTGAAACGCGCAGTTCCACTTCAGCCGGCATCGATTCGGCCACCGGGCAATGCGGCGTGGTGAGTGTCATGGTCACGTTGACTGAGCCTTCGTCCGACACATCGACGCCATAGATCAGCCCCAGCTCATAGATATTGACCGGAATTTCCGGGTCGAAAATCTCCTTCAGCGCGGCAATCACGCCTTCATAGATATCTCCCCCCGGCGCGCCCGGCGCCTGGCCTTCGGGCTTTTCGGCGAGGAAACCTTCGAGGTAATCGCGCTTGCGCTCAAGCTTCTTGGCAGGCGTTTCGGCAACGTCGACGCGCGCACGCTTCGGCGTGGGTACGCTTTCCACTTCCTCTACCGCAAATTTGGGTTGTTCGCCGCTCATCCGAAAATCCTCTTGGTCCGCTCGATCCCGCGCAGCAGCGCGGCGATGTCGTTTTCATCGCTATAAATTCCGAAACTCGCCCGCGCCGTCGCCGGCACGCCGAGGTATTCCATCAGCGGCTGTGCGCAGTGATGCCCGGCGCGGATCGCCACGCCTTCCTCGTCCAATATGGTGCCGAGATCGTGCGGATGCACCCCTTCGAGCGCGAAACTGACAATTCCGGCAGATTCTTCCGGGCCGAACAGGGTCACCGAATTGAGTTTGCGCAGTTCGCCGCGCAACTGGTGCACCAGCGCATCCTCATGCCGGCCGATCGCGGCGATGCCTATTGCCTCGACAAAATCCACCGCCGCCGCGAGACCAATCGCTTCGACAATCGCCGGAGTTCCCGCCTCAAAGCGCTGCGGCGCCGGCGCATAAGTGGTATGCTCGAATGTCACCCGGTCGATCATCGCGCCGCCGCCCTGCCATGGCGGCATGGCATCGAGAATTTCCGCACGGGCCCACAGCGCGCCGATGCCGGTGGGACCATAGAGCTTGTGCGCGGAGAACACATAGAAATCGCAATCCAGTGCAGCGACATCGACCGGCAGGCGCGGCACGGCCTGACAGCCATCGAGCAGCAGCAATGCGCCGACCCCATGCGCCAGATCCGCCGCGCGCTTCGCATCGAGCACCGAGCCAAGCACATTCGAGACATGGGCGAAGGCAACCAGTCCGTGGTCAGGCGTGAGGATCCGCTCCGCCGCCGCGAGATCGATCTGGCCATCGGCGGTCAACGGGCAGACATCCACTTCAAAGCCGGCCAACTGCCATGGCACGATGTTCGAATGATGCTCCAGCATCGACAGCAGCACCCGCCGCTTTCCCAGCCAGGTCGCGGCAACCAGATTGATCGCCTCGGTCGCGCCGCGGGTGAACACCAATTCGTCCTCGCCCCCGCCGATGAAACCGGCGACTTTGCGGCGCGCGGCTTCATAGGCGATCGTCATCTCTGCCGATCGCGCATAGACGCCTCGGTGCACTGTCGCATAGTCGCGGCCCATGGCATTGACCGTAGCGTCGATCACCACCTGCGGTTTTTGCGCGGTGGCGGCAGTGTCGAGATAGTGCCAGTTGCCGGCGAGGCCCGGAAAATCGGACTTGAGCGACAGGGGGGAGAGAACCGCCGTGCTCACACCAGTTCCCCCAAACGCTCAAGTGCCAGCGCCAGCAGCCGATCTTCATCCGCTGCTCCGGCAAAGGCTTCGGCGACAAACGCCTGCAGCATCAGCTTCTTCGCCTCTTCGGGCGGAAGCCCGCGCGATTCGAGGTAGAAAAGCCCAGCCGCATCGAGCTCGCCAACCGCGCAGCCATGCGCGCATTTGACATCGTCGGCGAAGATTTCAAGTTCTGGCTTGGCGTTGGCCGTGGCTGTGCGGCTGAGCAGCATGGCGCGGACGGATTGCTCTGAGTCCGTGCCCGCGGCCCCGCGCGCAACGGCGACTTTGCCGAGATAAGTCCCCGTGGCCTGCCCTGCGAGAACGGACCGCACCACCTGCCGACTGACCGCGTCGGGGGCTTCGTGGGATACTTCAGTGACGATCTCCAGCACCTGCGAGCCGCTGCCCAGCTGCGCCGCGCCGAGCGTGAACCTTGCGCCTACTCCCAGCCGCGCATCAACCGCGATTCGCCCGAAGGCGGCGCCGGTGTTGAGAATGCGCAAGTCGAAACCCGCGCCGGCTTCCACTTCGATCACCAGATGGCGGGCGATGGCGGCGACAGCGTCGATTTCGACAATGCTCAGCGAAGTGCTCTGCCCCGAAGGCACAAGGATTTCCTCGCGCGCCACCGGCCAGACGCCCGCCAGGGCATCGAGGTCGGCATAGCGGAAAGCCTCTTGCCTGCGGGTCGGAAGGGCGAGCAATCTGGTCACGCAGTCACCGCCTCATAACCCTCTTCTTCAAGCTGCAGGGCGAGCTCGGCCCCACCGCTCTTCACGATCCGTCCGCCCGCCAGCACATGGACGAAGTCCGGTTTCACGTAATCGAGCAGCCGCTGGTAATGCGTGATCAGCAGCACGCCCTTGTCCGGGCGGCGCATGATCGCATTGATCCCCTCGCCGACGATCCGCAGCGCGTCGATATCAAGGCCGGAGTCAGTCTCGTCGAGCACGGCAAAGCTGGGATCAAGAATGCCCATCTGCACCATCTCGGCGCGCTTCTTCTCGCCGCCCGAGAAGCCGACGTTTACCGGGCGCTTGAGCATTTCCATGTCGAGCCTGAGCAGCGCCGCCTTCTCGCGCGCCAGCCTGAGGAATTCAGCGCCTGACAGCGGCGCCTCATCCCGCCCCCGGCGCTGCGCATTGAGGCTCTCGCGCAGGAACTGGACGAAGGAGACGCCGGGTATTTCGACGGGATACTGGAAGCCGAGGAACAGGCCAGCGGCGGCGCGCTCATGCGGGGCGAGGGCGAGGAGGTCCTGCCCTTGCAGCGTGACTTCGCCCCCCGTCACTTCATACCCCGGCCGCCCGCCCAGCACATAGGCCAGCGTCGATTTCCCCGCGCCGTTCGGCCCCATGATCGCATGAATTTCGCCCGCATTGATGCTGAGCGAGACGCCCTTGAGGATCGGCTTGTCGGCGACTGTAGCGGAGAGGTTATTGATTTGGAGCATGTTCAATTCTCAAGAAAGAGGTCGAGTGACAACTTACCGCCCATGATAGACCTCATCCGGATGCCATTCGGCCCAGATCCCGGCGGTCTGCTCGAGGATGGTGATGTCGAGCAAGGCCTGAGCGGCGCTCTCGGGGGTGTCGCCGCCCGAGTTCATGTTGCGGGTGATGGTCTGCTGCACCACTTCAACCGCAGCCGGGCGCAGGTTGCCGCATTGTGACTTGGCGAGGTCCTGCGCGGCATCGAACGTCGCGCCCTTCTCCGCGCCAGGATTGCGGAAATTTTCGAGGACGCAGCCGGTGTAAACCCGCACCGCGCGGGGCGGCTTTTTCGGCGCAGTTGTGCCGGCGAACAGCAGGGGCAGGGCCGCGACGATCATCAGGCGGCGCATCACCCAACGCTCCCCTCAAGCGAAATCCCGAGCAGCTTCTGCGCCTCGACCGCAAATTCCATCGGCAGCTGCTGCAGCACTTCCTTGGCGAATCCGTTGACGATCAGCGCCACCGCCTCTTCCTGATCCATCCCGCGCTGCATCGCATAGAACAGCTGGTCATCGGAAATCTTGCTGGTGGTCGCCTCATGCTCGATCTGCGCACTGGGATTGCGCACTTCGATATAGGGCACGGTATGCGCGCCGCAGTCGCTACCCAGCAGCAGCGAATCGCACTGGGTGAAGTTGCGCACGCCCTCCGCATTCGCCGCGACGCGGACAAGGCCGCGATAGGTGTTGTTGCTGCGCCCTGCGCTGATGCCCTTGGAGATGATCGTCGAGCGGCTGCCCTTGCCGTTGTGGATCATCTTGGTGCCGGTATCGGCCTGCTGGAAATTGTTGGTCACCGCGACAGAATAGAATTCGCCAACACTGTCTTCGCCGTTGAGCACGCAGCTCGGATATTTCCAGGTGATCGCCGAGCCGGTCTCGACCTGGGTCCAGCTCACTTTCGAGCGCTTGCCCTGGCACAGCGCGCGCTTGGTGACGAAATTGTAGATCCCGCCCAGCCCATCGGCATTGCCGGGATACCAGTTCTGCACGGTCGAATACTTGATCTCGGCATCGTCGAGTGCCACCAGTTCGACCACGGCGGCGTGGAGCTGGTTCTCATCACGCATCGGCGCGGTGCAGCCTTCTAGATAACTGACATAACTGCCTTTTTCGGCGATGATCAGCGTGCGTTCGAACTGGCCAGTGTTTTCGGCATTGATGCGGAAATAGGTCGAAAGCTCCATCGGGCAGCGCACGCCCTCGGGAATGTAGACGAATGTGCCGTCGGAAAAGACCGCGCAGTTGAGCGCGCTGAAATAGTTGTCGTGCATCGGCACGACCTTGCCGAGCCATTTCTTCACTGCGTCGGGATATTCGCGAATCGCATCGGAAATGCTGCGGAAGATCACCCCGGCGGATTCCAGTTCGGCCCGGAAGGTTGTCGCCACCGAGACCGAATCGAACACCGCATCGACCGCGACCTTGCGCGCGCCTTCGACCCCCGCGAGCACTTTCTGCTCCTCGATCGGAATGCCGAGCTTTTCGTAAACCCGCAGGATTTCGGGATCGACCTCGTCGAGGCTGCCCAGCTTAGGCTTGGCGCGCGGTGCCGCGTAATAGTAGGCGTCCTGATAGTCGATCGGCGGGACATTGAGCTTGGCCCAGTCGGGCGGCGTCATCGTCAGCCAGTGACGGAAGGCCTTGAGCCGCCAGTCGAGCATCCATTCGGGCTCGTTCTTCTTGGCCGAAATGAAGCGGACAGTATCCTCGTTCAGCCCCTTGGGGGCAAAATCCGTCTCGATGTCCGACGACCAGCCGTGCTCATAATCCGCCACGCTTGCAGCAGCGTCTCGCGCAGCCTGATCTTTCAGGGTCACGTCCTCACTCATCGCTTGCACCGCACATAGACCCCGAAGTCCTCGCCCTCGCCGATGCCAAGCTCTTCGCCGCCCCTAAGCAGGCCGAGACGCTTGGCGTTGTCGTAGCTCGCCTCGCCGTGGGTAACCTTGCCGCCGACGATGATTTCATCTTTTCCGACCCGCGTGATCGAGCGCACATCCCAGCGTGTTTCAAATTCCCAGATGACGCGCGCGGAAATGCGGATATTTTCGTTGTCTGCCGGGCCCGGGGCGCAACGCTCGGCAGCGCTAGCCCAATCGCCGTGATAGCGCGCGGGAATGGTGTCTCTCGCTCCCGCCGAAGCCAAGGCAGGCGAGCTCAACGTCAGCAGGATTGCGCCCGCAGTAAGGCCAGGCCGACTCATTGCGCCAGACTCGTCAGGCTGACGCCCGCCAGCGCGCCGCGCAGCGCTTCATTGACTATTGGCCAATGCGGCTTGACCGCGCAGGCCTGTTCCAGCCCGCAATCGTGCTTGCCCAGCTCGACGCAGGCGGTCAGCGCGATCGGGCCTTCGACGGCCTCAACAATATCTGCCAAAGTGATCGCGGCCGCCGGTCGCGCCAGTTTCAGCCCGCCGCCCACGCCACGCGAGCTGCGCAGCAATCCTGCGGCAGTCAGCCGGCTGACCAGCTTCTGCACTGTGGGCGTGGGAAGGCCGGTTTCCTCGGCCAGCTGGCCGGCATTGACTTGCACATGCCCGCAATGCCGCGCGGCAGCAGCCATGATGACAACGGCATAATCGGCCATGCTGGAAAGTCGCATCGGCATGTTCCCGGATAAATCGGATTGATTCGTTCCGGTTTCACGTAGGCCGTTGGAGGGCACTTTTCAAGCTGGAACCAAATGGTTGGCCAACCAGGGTACCAGGGTGAAAAAAGGGCGGCTCCCCAGTTGTCCGGAGAGCCGCCTTGAAGTCGAGAACTCGCAGCCTGATAGGCACGAGCCCTTCGGGTCGCATGGGCCGGTTAGGCCGCGGCTTTGCGGCTGAATTGTATGAATTCGCCATTTCGCGGCCTGAAGCGGCCCGGCAGAGCAAGAAGTTTTCCGGTGTGGCCTTTGGGCAACAACCTCGCGGCGCGTCGACAGGCGCGCTCCGCTTTGCCATAGCGCCCACGACCATGCTCTATTCGCTGCTCCGCCCCGCCCTGTTTGCGCTTGATGCCGAGCGCGCGCACGGCCTTGCGCTGGCAGCGCTGAAACTGGCGCCTGCGGGCGCGCCGCCGCGCATTGGCGGCCCGCTGGAGACGCGGGTTGCGGGCCTCGTCTTTCCCAATCCTGTGGGCATGGCAGCGGGTTTCGACAAGGACGGCGAAGTGCCCGATGCCTTGCTGGGCCTCGGCTTCGGTTTTGCCGAAGTCGGCTCGATCACCCCGCTGCCGCAGGCCGGCAATCCCCGGCCCCGCCTGTTCCGGCTGGCTGAGGACCGCGCGGTGATCAACCGCATGGGGTTCAACAACGGCGGCGGCGAAGCGGCGGCGAAGCGGCTGAAAAAGCGGGCACAGGGCAGAAGCGGACGCAGGATCGTCGGGATCAACATCGGCGCCAACAAGGATTCGGTAGACCGCATTGCCGACTATGCCGTGATGGCACGGATGATGGCGCCGCTGGCGAGCTATCTTGCGGTCAATGTGTCGAGCCCCAATACGCCGGGATTGCGCGCGCTGCAGGACGAAGGTGCGCTGGTCGCGCTGCTTGACGCGGTTCTGGACGCGCGGGGAGCAAAAGGCCCGCCGGTCTTTCTCAAGGTCGCGCCCGATCTCGAACCATCCGACATCGACGCCATCGCGCGAATCGCCCTGGACAAGGGCCTTGGCGCGCTGATCGTCTCGAACACCACCATTTCCCGCCCGCCGCTGCAATCGCGCCACGCCCATGAGCCAGGCGGGCTTTCGGGTGCGCCCTTGCGCGATCTCGCCCAGCAGCGCCTGCGCGATTTCCGCAAGGCAACGGGCGGCGCGGTCCCGCTGGTCGGTGTCGGCGGCATCGCCAGCGCCGAGGATGCCTGGGCGCGGATCCGCGCAGGGGCCAGCCTCGTGCAGATCTATAGCGCGATGGTCTATGAAGGGCCCGGAATTGCACACCGTATCGTCGCGGGCCTAGAGCGATTGATGCAGCGCGATGGCTTTGCCTCGATTGCCGAAGCCGTGGGAACCGGATAGCTTCGGCTGGTCATGCAAATCCGCCTCCTCGCGCTAGCTATTTCGCCACTGCTGCTGGCATCCTCCCCGCCTGCGCAGGCGGGCAGCGCGCCGCGCTTCGAGCGTGGCATGGTCAGCGCCGCCGATCCGCGCGCGGCCGAGGCCGGAGCGGAAATATTGCGCGCCGGGGGCAGCGCCGCTGATGCTGCAATGGCCGTGCTGGTCGCGCTGACCGTGGTCGAGCCGCAAAGCTCGGGCATTGGCGGCGGCGGGTTTATAGTGATGGACGACGGCAAGGGCCACGTCCAAACGCTCGATGGACGCGAAACCGCGCCGGCCGCCGCGAGTCCGCGCTGGTTCGAAATGAACGGGCAGTTCCTTTCGGTGCCGCAAGCGATTCCCGGCGGGCGCAGCGTCGGCGTGCCGGGCAATGTCGCGTTGATGGCCGAGGCACACCGCCGCCACGGCAAGCTCGCCTGGCGGCGGCTGTTCGTCCCGGCGATCCGGCTCGCGCGCGGTGGCTTCGCCATCACCCCGCGGCTCAACCAGTTTCTGGATCGCTACCGTCCCGCCGGCAATGTCGCGCCGGAGCTGCGCTCGCTAATGGCCGGCGGCAGCGCCGGGGCGAGCTTTTCGCCGGCATCGCGCGCGATGTTCTACGCCGCCGATGACGCGCCGCTGCCGGTGGGCAGCGTCGTGCGCAATCCGGCACTGGCCGCATTCCTCGAGCGGCTGGCACGGCAAGGCCCGCGCGCCTTCTATCGCGGGGAAAATGCCGCCGCCATCGCCGAGGCGGTCAGCCAGGCGCCGCGCAATCCCGCGCCGATGACCGTGGCCGACCTTGCCGGCTACAAGACCCGCGCGCGTGATCCGGTGTGCACGACCTATCGCGGCTGGCGGCTGTGCGGCATGGGGCCGCCTTCTTCCGGCGCAACCACGGTATCGAGCGTGCTCGGCATGATCGAGCGATTCGACATTGGCGCGCTGGGCAAGGATTCGCCCACTGCCTGGCA
>JANLSP010000062.1:0-1962 GCA_031362485.1 Novosphingobium sp. | reverse complement strand
GAAAGGCGCGAAATGCGGCCTTGCCCGACTGGCGCGCGCCCTGGTTGATATCATGCGCCACAGTTTCAGAGAGGCAGGCAAGCATGCCAGCACTATCCCCTTGATTAAAGGCTTCATAATAACGGGATAGCAGCCTGATCGCATCTGTTTTTGCCACGTCTTCTCCCCTTGATTTGTTGATTTAGAGCAGCGCCAACCTGACAACTGCTGCGCCGACGATCGGCGAGAAGGCATTGCGGTCGGCGGCCAGAATTGCGGCTTTCATGCGCGGGTCCCAGAAATCGCGGATGTGCTGAGCGGTGGCCGCAACTGCCTCCTCCTCGCCCTGAACGGCGAAGTTTCGGGCGATCTGGTCCGCCATGTAGATAAGATGGTCCAGATCCACGTTATTCTGCCGCCTCCGCGACAATCCTCCGTGATCTCGCGGTCAGCTCTGCATAGTTTTCCTGCCATTCGCTCGGGCCATTTGATGCCGACACCTGCACCGCAGTCACTTTGTATTCCGGGCAGTTGGTCGCCCAGTCGGAGAACTCGGTGGTGACCACATTGGCCTGCGTCGCCGGGTGGTGGAAGGTGGTATAGACTACGCCTGGGGCCACCCTGTCCGTAACCTCGGCGCGCAGAGTAGTCTCGCCGGTGCGGCTGGCGAGGCGAACCCAGTCGCCGTTTTTGAGGCCGCGGTTTTCAGCGTCGGTCGGGTGGATTTCAAGCAGGTCTTCCTCGTGCCAGACGACATTTTCAGTGCGGCGGGTCTGCGCGCCGACGTTGTACTGGCTGAGGATGCGGCCTGTTGTCAGCAGCAGCGGAAAGCGGGGGCCGGTCTTTTCGTCGGTCGGCACATAGTCCGTCACCACGAACTTGCCTTTGCCGCGCACGAAGCCTGCTTCGTGCATAATCGGGCTGCCATCCGGGTGGGCTTCATCAACCGGCCATTGCAGCGAGCCTGCTTCCTCCAACCGGGCGAAGGAAACACCGGCGAAGGTCGGAGTCAGCCGGGCCACTTCGTCCATGATCTCACTGGGATGGGAGTAGTTCCAGTCCAGCCCCATGGCATTGGCCAGCGCCTGCGTGACTTCCCAATCCTCGAGCCCATTGGCGGGTTCCATCACCTTGCGCACCAATTGAATGCGGCGTTCGGCATTGGTGAAAGTGCCGTTCTTCTCAAGGAAGGTGGAGCCGGGCAGGAATACGTGGGCGTAGTTGGCGGTCTCATTCAGGAACAGGTCGTGGACGATGACGCAGTCCATTGCGGCAAGACCTGCCGCGACATGGTGTGTGTTGGGATCGGACTGGAGGATATCCTCTCCTTGCACATAGAGCGCGCGGAAGCTTCCATCGAGCGCGGCATCGAGCATGTTGGGGATGCGTAGGCCCGGTTCGGGATCGAGTTCCACGCCCCAGTCGTCCTCAAACAGCTTGCGAGTGGCCGTGTCCGAGATGTGGCGATAGCCGGAAAGCTCATGCGGGAAGCTGCCCATGTCGCAGGCGCCCTGGACATTGTTCTGCCCGCGCAGGGGGTTCACTCCGACGCCGGGGCGACCGATGTTGCCGGTGACCATGGCGAGGTTGGCAATGGCCATGACGGTGGATGAGCCCTGGCTGTGTTCGGTGACACCCAGGCCATAATAGATCGCGCCGTTGCCTCCCGTGGCGAACAGGCGGGCGGCGGCGCGCAGGTCAGCGGCAGGCACGCGGGTGACGGCCTCCAGCACTTCGGGGCTGTGCTTTGGATCGGTAACGAAGCGCGCCCAGTCCTGATATTCGTCCCAATCGCAGCGCTCGCGGATGAAGGCCTCGTCGGCCAGCCCTTCGGATACAATAGTGTGCGCCATGGCGGTCAGCACCGCGACGTTGGTCCCGGGCTGGAGCGGCAAGTGATATTCCGCCTCGACATGCGGCATTCTCACCAGATCGATCCGGCGTGGGTCGATGACGATGAGCTTCGCGCCCGGTTTTCCGTTT
>JANLSP010000029.1:0-2848 GCA_031362485.1 Novosphingobium sp. | reverse complement strand
CAAATGCACAGCATGATGTTCCAGCGCCACACCTTTTTCGTCCGCTTCGCCTGCGCAAGTTTCAAAAGCCAGCGCAATATCGCCAAGCAGCACCGGCGGACCATCGGGTGACAGCACGGCGAGTTCACCTCCGCTCATCATTGGAAATGACAAGACATTCGTCGGCTTGTCCTTGCCGCGCCATTCGCGGTTCAGCGCATGGACTTCGGCATCTCCCGTCAACAGCAGGCTGGTGCAAAGGCGCGGATTGGCAAGTGCAGGGACTAGGCCCGTGAGGACAGTGATGGCCTGGCAGACGAGTTCTTCCCAGCGCCCAGACGGCCAACAATCGTCAATATCGAAGTCCAGTTCCATCGCGTGTCGCTAGGACAGCGCGAGGCCTGCGACAAGCTCACCCTGATCCTTGCGCTAATCCTTGCCCTCATAGGCCTCGACAATCCGCCCGACGATGGGATGGCGCACGACATCGGCCGAAGTGAACCGCGTCACCGCAATGCTCTCAATGCCTTCGAGCCGCTCGACCGCGTCTTTCAGGCCGCTCATCGCGTCGCCCCCGGGGATATCGACCTGACGGGGATCGCCGCAAATCACCATGCGGCTGTTCTGGCCAAAGCGGGTGAGGAACATCTTCATCTGGGCCGGGGTGGTATTTTGCGCCTCGTCGAGGATGATGAAGCTATCGGCCAGCGTGCGCCCGCGCATGAAGGCGATTGGCGCGATCTCAATCTCGCCCGAGGCAATTCGCCGCTCAACCTGTTCGGGCGGCATGCAGTCGTTGAGCGCATCGTAAAGCGGGCGCAGATAGGGATCGACCTTTTCCTTCATATCGCCCGGCAGAAAACCAAGGCGCTCGCCCGCTTCGACGGCAGGGCGTGAGAGGATCAGGCGCTGCACCGAGCCGGCCATCAGTTGGCTCACGGCCTGCGCCACGGCAACATAGGTCTTGCCGGTGCCCGCCGGGCCGAGCGCAAAGATAATATCCTCGCGCGCCAGCGCCTGCATATATTCGATCTGCATCGCCGAGCGCGGAACGATTGTTTTCTTGCGGGTGCGGATCATCACTGGAGACGCGTCCTGCCCGCCGGTTATGATGCCTTCAAGCGTCGGCTCGTTCGACATGGCAATCAGCGAATCGACCGCGCCGGTATCAACCTCCAGCCCTTGCAGCAGCCGCTGGTGCATGCCTTTAAGCACATCGCGTGCACGCGCCACGGCATCTTCGCTGCCTTCGATCTGGATGCGATTGCCGCGTGCCCCGATATAAACCCCCAGCCGGTTTTCGATCAGCACCAGATTGGCGTCGAACTGCCCGAACAAGGCACCAAGAATGGTGGGTTCATCGAATTCAAGTTCGGCGCGGGCTCGGCCCCCACCTGCGTTCTGGCGGGGCTCGGTGCGAAATTGCGCCACATTCTGGGCGCGGGCTGGTTTGCGGGACATGCGCTCCTTTCGATTCGGGCCCGGCAATCGGACCGCAATTCGAAGATATGCCGCTTAATGTGACAAACAAGCGGCAGATGCTCCGCGACTGTGGAATTCGCATCGACCGTGTGGTGTCTGCAACAGGCCCGTGAACAATATGGCTGGTGGGGCGTTTAGTGCAGGTCGGAAGCAAATCCGCCATTTAGCTGCGGCAAATCGCAGTGCAATTCAGGAGTTAGAAATGCGAAAGATACTCATTGCGGCGCTCGCGGCGTCGGTGGTTCTGCCGGGCGTGTCTTTCGCCCAAGGCATGGGTGAAGTCAGGCGCGGCCAGGAAGAGGTGCGCCGCGGCGAACGCGAAGTGCAGCGCGACATGGCACGCGGCGATTATCGCGAAGCGCGCGAAGACCGGCAGGAAGTGCGCGAAGACCGGCGCGAGCTGCGCGAAGACTGGCGTGATTATCGTGCCCGCAATCGCCAGACTTTTCGCATGGGCGCTTATGCGGCCCCGCGCGGCTATCGCTATCGGCCAGTCACCGCCGGTTACACCTTCCGTCCGGCGTTCTATTCAAGAGGCTACTGGGTCAGCAATCCGGGCCGCTATCGCCTCAATGCGCCTGGCCGGTTCCAGCGCTGGATCCGCTACGGTAATGACGTAGCCCTGATCAACACGCGCAATGGCCGCGTGCTTGTCGTGCATCGCAACTTCTTCTGGTAGGAAGCCAATCGACGGCCGTGTCAGCCTATTGGGCTGGCGCCGCCGCTCGTTGCGAGCGCGCATTATCCTCTACCGGGTCGGCAACGCGCCCCGCCAGTGAATTTGCCCCCGCCTCAAGCAATTCGACCTCGACAATATCGCCGATCGCGACATCGCCGGTGAAGTGCACCGACTGCAGCCATGGTGATTTTGCCAGCCATTGGCCAGGCTTGCGGCCATGGCGATCGACCAGCACCGCGCAGCTCTTCCCTACGCTCGACTGATTGAACGCAAGGCTGCTGCGTTGAAGTGCGGCCTGCAAGGCTTGCAGGCGCTCATCCATCACCTCGGCGGCAATCTGTCCATCCATCCCAGCGGCCGGAGTGCCCGGGCGCGGGCTGTACTTGAAGCTGAAGGCTTGCGCATAGCCGGCCTCTGCGATCAGGCTCAGCGTTTCGCCAAATTCGGCATCGGTTTCACCTGGAAAACCGACGATGAAGTCACCCGACAGCGCAATATCGGGGCGGGCCGCGCGAACTTGCTCGAGAATGCGCAAATAGCTCTCG
Source organism: Novosphingobium sp. (assembly GCA_031362485.1). Classification (GTDB taxonomy): domain Bacteria; phylum Pseudomonadota; class Alphaproteobacteria; order Sphingomonadales; family Sphingomonadaceae; genus Novosphingobium. Next base: position 163 of record JANLSP010000029.1, on the reverse strand, counting down.
GTCGTATGGCTCCGGTTCATCGCTTCCAGCACGCGGTCACTGCCCGATTGCACCGGGAGATGCAGGAATGGCATCAGCTTGGCGACTTCCCCATGCGCCGCGATCAGGCCGGGCGTCATATCGGCCGGGTGGCTGGTCATGTAGCGAATGCGCAGCAAATCGG
>JANLSP010000028.1:0-3836 GCA_031362485.1 Novosphingobium sp. | reverse complement strand
GGCTTCCTGCTCGGCTCGGTCCTCTCGGGCGTAACCGGCTTCATCGGCATGAACATCTCGGTTCGCGCCAATGTCCGCACGGCGGCAGCGGCGCAAGTCGGCCTGCAGCAAGGCCTGACCCTGGCGTTCCGCGCCGGCGCGATCACCGGCATGCTGGTGGCGGGCCTTGCGTTGCTCGCGATTGCCGGCTTCTTCTGGTATCTCACTGGCCCCGCTGGGCACACTGTCGGCGGCACTGACCGCACCGTGGTTGACGGCCTCGTCGCACTCGCCTTCGGCGCTTCGCTGATCTCGATCTTCGCGCGTCTGGGCGGCGGCATCTTCACCAAGGCCGCTGACGTCGGCGCCGATCTGGTCGGCAAGGTCGAGGCCGGAATTCCGGAAGACGATCCACGCAACCCCGCGGTTATCGCCGATAACGTTGGTGACAACGTCGGCGACTGCGCCGGCATGGCCGCCGATCTGTTCGAGACCTATGTCGTGACCATCGGCGCCACCATGGTGCTCACCGCGCTGTTGCTCAAGGGCGCAGACAACCTGATGGCACTGATGAGCCTGCCGCTGCTGATCGGCGGCGTCTGCATCGTCACCTCGATCATCGGCACCTATTTCGTCCGCCTGGGCGGCGGCAAGAATATCATGGGCGCCATGTACAAGGGCTTCCTGGTCACTGCCGTGCTCTCGGTCCCCGCCATCTGGTGGGCGATCAGCTATGCACTGGGCGGCGACATGGAAGCGCCGATTGCCGGGCAGGATTTTGGTGGTCGCACGCTGTTCTATTGCGGCCTGCTGGGTCTGGTCATCACCGGCCTGATCATCTGGATCACCGAGTATTACACCGGCACCAACTATCGCCCGGTCCGCTCGATCGCCAAGGCTTCGGAAACCGGCCACGGCACCAATGTCATTCAGGGTCTGGCGATCAGCCTTGAATCGACTGCGCTGCCGACACTGGTGATCTGCGCAGGCATCATCATCGCCTACCAGCTGGCAGGCCTGATGGGGATTGCCTATTCAGCGACTGCGATGCTCGCGCTGGCCGGCATGGTCGTCGCTCTCGACGCTTACGGCCCTGTCACCGACAACGCCGGCGGCATTGCCGAAATGGCGGGCATGGACGATTCGGTCCGCGAAAAGACCGACGCTCTCGATGCGGTGGGCAACACCACCAAGGCCGTGACCAAGGGCTATGCCATCGGTTCGGCGGGCCTCGCCGCGCTGGTGCTGTTCGCTGCCTACACCACCGACCTCAAGGAGTTCTTCCCTGAGCTGAATGTCAGCTTCAGCCTAGAGAACCCCTATGTCATCGTCGGGCTGCTGCTCGGCGCATTGCTGCCCTATCTGTTCGGCGCAATGGGCATGACCGCGGTGGGCCGCGCGGCGGGCGAAGTAGTCAAGGACGTTCGCGACCAGTTCAAGAACAACCCCGGCATCATGACCTACGAGTCCAAGCCCGACTATGCCCGCACGGTCGATCTGGTCACCAAGGCCGCCATCCGCGAGATGATCATCCCCTCGCTGCTGCCGGTTCTGGCCCCGATCGTGGTCTACTTCGTGATCACTGCCGTGGCCGGCCAGGCACAGGGCTTTGCGGCGCTGGGCGCGCTGCTCCTCGGCGTGATCGTCGGCGGGCTGTTTGTGGCCATCTCGATGACCTCGGGTGGCGGCGCATGGGACAATGCCAAGAAGTTCATCGAAGACGGCAACCACGGCGGCAAGGGCAGCGATGCCCACAAGGCAGCCGTGACCGGCGACACGGTCGGCGATCCCTACAAGGACACCGCTGGCCCCGCCGTGAACCCGATGATCAAGATCACCAACATTGTGGCCCTGCTGCTGCTGGCAGCGCTGGCGGCGCAAGCTGGGGTTTGATTTCCGCTGCATCCGTTGGGTGAATTAGAAACCCCGCCTGGAGCGATCCGGGCGGGGTTTTTGATTGGGGGGTGACTGATTACGCCCTGGCTAAGGATACCGCCTTGATTGACCGGGCAGGCACACCGATATTGTTCTCATGGCAAACGACTTGAAGGACAACATCACCAAGATTGATCCTGACTTCGCGTTTCGCATGTTCGGCCTCACCGAAGCTGCGAAGGCAATTGCGGCTATTGAGGATGTGGAACGGCTATTCTCCGTTCGTGAAAAGGTTTCCGATTCCGCTGAGCGTAGAGAAAACGGAAGTATTTTCGAGAAGCTTAGGTTGGTACTTACCTACACTGCATCAACATCTCGAATTTTCTGGCCCCCTAGAAACAAGGCCAAAGCCCGTGGCGAACGCTTACGGAAGTTAGTTGGAATTCCCAAAGACCATGCGCTCTCGGATAGGTCACTTCGCGACCACATTGAACATTTCGATGAGCGTCTGGACGACTGGCTGGGCCAAGCTCCACGACCATTCTCAGGTTTCGAGTGTGCAGTGCACCAAGATCTGCACGAAATCACGGTAGAAGCAATGCAGATCTCAGTCCCAGTCCTGTTTTTCGAGCACAACTTAGAAATCAGTCTATTTGGACGCACTTATAAATTGGCAGACCTAAAGCGATCGCTGGAGGACGTTCGAGATAAGATTTCTGAATCGATCAGCGCCCATATGGAGAGTCTCCAAAGCGCTGCTGCCCCGGAATAACCCTCCTCCCGGGTGAGTTAAGCCTTGACAAAACAAACCATATAGGTTATACGCCCCGCCGTCAGCCACAAAGCTGACCAGCGACGGGTGCGGGGCGGGAAAGCGCTTTGCCTCTTCTCACCCCGCAAGGCCGGCGCTATTCCCCCAGCGGAAGCGTCCGCGTTTATCGATGCGAGGAGCGGCCGGCGATCTCCGGCCCGGAATATCGGGGTATGCCCCGAAGGCATGCGGCACGCTTGCGAGCCCGAACCGCTGCCTCCTGTGCACCGCAGGGCCGAGTCGGTGAGAAGCCGCGTTTGCTTGCCAGCCGTTCGCACGAAAATCAGCCAGCCAGGTCCGTTCGGCTCGACCAAACCACAGCGCCGGCCAGCCAGTTCGCTTTTCCAACCGGCGTTATCCCGCATTCGCCAGCGGGGGATGATTTGCGCGCGGAGGCGCGGAAGGCAGCCTTGCCCCGGATCAAGCCCGGGGCGACGAATTGGGAGATATCATTCCGAAAATTCCCGTCACCCCGGATTTGATCCGGTGCGGGCTTTTCTTCCCGCGCTACGCCTGATCAAACCAGTTGGTCAAAAAGATCGCGCCAATCGGGGTTGCCCCGCTCGATCAGAGCGAACTTCCATTCGCGTTTCCACCGCTTCACCCGCTTTTCATGAGCGATACAGTCCTCGATGGCATCGCAGCGTTCGGCCCAGACCAGCCGGTTAAGGCCTCGCTCGGCGCAGTAATCGGAGCCGCTCCCATCGCGGTGCTGGAAAATTCTTGCGGCAAGGTCTGATGTGACGCCAACATACATGGTTCCGCGATAGCGGTTGGCCATGATGTAAACCCAGCCGCCTTTGCGTTCGCGGTCCATTGGGCGGGAATGAAGGAAAGCCCTGCCCCGGGTCAAGCCCGGGGAGACGAAACAGGAGAGGGGTAAGGTCCACCGTCTCCCCGGACTTGATCCGAGGTCGGGCTTGGCCTTGCGGGCTAACCCGCCAACCGCCCGAATGCCCCCACGCCAGCATAAACCGCCGCGTCGCCCAGCTCTTCCTCGATGCGGATCAGCTGGTTGTATTTCGCCAGCCGGTCAGACCGTGCCAGCGAACCCGTCTTGATCTGACCGCAGTTGGTCGCGACCGCGAGGTCGGCAATCGTCGCATCCTCCGTTTCGCCCGAGCGGTGGCTCATCACGGCGGTGTAGCCATTGCGCTGGGCAATGCTCACC
>JANLSP010000447.1:0-6146 GCA_031362485.1 Novosphingobium sp. | reverse complement strand
TCGAGACATTTGCCAGGCGGATCGCCTCGGCCTCGTCGCTGAACGAAAACACCGCGGCGCTTGGTCCAAACACTTCTTCGCGGCCGATTTCCATTGCCGGGGTAAGGCCAGTGAACAGTGTCGGAACGATATAAGCGCCTTCGGGCCGAGAGGTATCGTCAATTCCGCCAAGCGCAAGCGTTGCGCTTTCGGCCACTCCCTTGGCAATCCAGCCCTTCACTTTCTGCTGGTGCGAGCGGGTGACCATCGGCCCCAGGCTGGTCGCCGGATCCAGCGGATCGCCTGTCGCATAGAGCTCGCTGGTGCGGGCGACGAACCGGTTGACGAATGCATCGTGGATATCGCGGTGCACCAGCAGCCGCGAGCCCGCGTTGCAGACCTGCCCGGCATTGTCGAAGATACCCATGATCGCCCGATCAACCGCGCTGTCCAGGTCGGCAAGATCCGGCATGAAAATCTGCGGGCTCTTTCCACCGGTCTCGAGCGAAACCCGTTTGAGATTGGACTCTCCAGCATAGATCATCAGCTGTTTGCCGACGGCAGTCGAGCCGGTGAAACTGATCTTGGCGACTTGCCCGTGCAGCGCCAGTGCGCGCCCAGCATCTGCTCCCTCGCCGTTGACCACATTGAAGACCCCGGGCGGCCCGCCGGCTTCGAGAAACAGTTCAGCCAGACGCAGGCAGGACAAGGGCGCCTGTTCCGCAGGCTTCAGAATGACGCAATTGCCTCCGGCAAGCGCGGGGGCGACCTTCCATGTGGCCATCAACAAAGGATAGTTCCAAGCGGAAATCGCGCCGACAATGCCAAGTGGTTCGCGCGCCACCAGGTGAACAGCGTTGTTCGGGCTGTTGGTGACCACTCCTGCCACCTTGTCGATACATTCGCCGAAATAGCGGATGGTGACCACCGTCTCAGGCAAGTCGATCGTCAGGGCATCGTTGATTGGTTTGCCCATGCTCAGCGATTCCAGCAGGGCGAGTTCTGCGCTGTTCGCCTCGACCAGATCCGCCCAGCGCCGAAAGATGTCCATCCGCAGGCGCGGGGGCATATGCCGCCAGCGACCGTCATCCCAAGCTGCCTGCGCGGAGGCGACCGCGTCTTCGATGTCGGCAGCGCCGCCGCGCGCCAGTTCGGCAACAGTTGTTCCGTCAGCTGGATTGATAACCGCGAAGCGCTCGCCGCTGCGGGCGGCGACACTTTTCCCATCAATCAGCAAATCAGTCGCATAGTTCAGCGAAGCGGCGAGCGCTTGCCATCCTGCAAGATCAGTTGGCGCGGCGATAGTCATTTGCAGCCTCCTGCCAGTAGCTGGTGTCTGTTCTATCGCCTCGGCACAACCTCATAGCCTGGCTCTTCGGGCTCATCATCGACTATCTGGGCAGGAAATCCTGTTCCCAACACCTTAATGCCCAGCGGCTCTTCGTAGCGGCGGATGATATTGGGCGAAAACTCGCGCGAGCCGTACTTGGCCTCGGCTTCCTTGAACAGTCGGACGATCAGCGGCGATAGTTCGACAGGAACGCCTGCCTCATGGGCAATTTTGTCGAACAGGCCGACATCTTTGCTAACCAGGTCCATGGTGAAATTGATATCGCGGCTACCGTTGAGGATCACCTGACTTTCGGTTTCATGGACAAAACTGTTGCCCGACGAAATGCGGATCGCCTCGTATGCAATGTTCATGTCCATCCCCAGCGCCTTGCAGGTCGTCAGCGCTTCGGCCAGCGCGACGAGATGGGAGGTGCAGAGAAAATTGGTCATGACCTTGAGCTGTGACGCGGTGCCCAGATCGCCGGTGTGCATAATCCGGCGGCCCATTGCGGTCAAAACCGGCAGAACTTGTTCGAAGGCTTCGCGCGGGCCGCCCGCGAATATCGCGATATTGCCGGTATCGGCGCGGTGACAGCCGCCAGACACCGGGCATTCCATGAACAAGGCCCCTTTGGCTTCCACCAGTGCGCCAAGCCGGATGATCTCGGAATAATCGGTGGTGCTCATCTCCAGCCAGACTTTGCCGGACTCCATGATCTGCAGGAAACCGTCTTCGCCTTCTGCCACGGCGCTACTCGCCGCTGGCGAGGGAAGGCAAGTGACGATCAGGTCGACCGCTTCGCCCAATTCCCTGGGTGACGCCGCTGACTTGGCCCCACGCGAGACATATTCGGAGACCAGTGCTTCATCGAGATCACGCACCGTCACATCATGGCCATTGCGGATCAAACTTCCGGCAAGCTTGCCGCCGACATTGCCAAGGCCGATAAAACCAATTTTCATAAGCGCCTTGTTCATCCCCCGAAGGCTTTATCGCCTGCTCCGAGCGTCGCAAAGACGGCTAAGGCGCGGACGAATGGCGTAATTTCAGGGGACAGGTAAAGCGGTGCGCCCTCTCTGCCACAAATGAAAAATTTGCAGAATTGTGTGAATTATTTTGCTCAAATAGAGGGTCGTGGATTGACGGCTTAAATCTGATTTGGAGTGTTCAGACCTTGAACTCTTAGTGAACAGTAAACCCCAGACTGACTGACAAGGCCCGCGCAATGCTCTCCCGGGCGAGCGCACAGACTGCTTTGCGGTCAGCAAGCAGTGCCGGGTCAAACGGCTCAAGGAAGTGGACCCCAACGTCATAGCTTCCGGGCCGCGTAAAGGCGCGCCATGCACTTTGCGAGCCTGTTTCCTCGCCGAGCCAAGCGATGTCGGGGCCTACACTGCCGAAGTCCAGAAAAACTGGCTGGATCATCATCGCCTTTGGGGGCGGAGCAAGGGTTTCAAAGAGCGATTTCTTGAAGGGCAAAAGTCCCCGCCCATTCGAGGTCGTTCCCTCGGGGAAGAGCGTAACGGACCAGTTCTCCGCGATCGCCTCGCGCAGTTCGGCGACCTGGGCCGCAACGTTCTGCTTTTCCGTGCGGCTTATAAAGATGGTCCGGTTTAACGTCGCGAGCCAGCCTACAATCGGCCATTTGCGTACGCCATCTTGCGCGACAAAGGCCGTGCCCGTGATCCCGCCGAGTATAGGAATATCATGCCAAGACAAATGGTTGGCCACAAAGAAGACATCGTGGCGTAGCGGCTTTCCGTAGACGTGGACCCGGGCGCCCAGCGCACGCGCCGTCAAGCGCATAAACAGCATCGCCCATGGCGAAGGGAGTTTGAGCAAATGCCAGATCAAGTGCAGTGGCAGAAGAACCGCAAGGGGCAAAGCGATCCACAACGCGCGCATCGCACATAACAAATATGCCTGTGGTTCGGATTTGGGAAATGGGATGGATAGCGCTGCCATCTGAACTCACTCTTGGTTTGGTCCGGTTTGATCCGCACAACTTTGCACGAAGTGTATGACTGCGCTGTGACGCGCGTGGTCAGTTAGTTGATCAGACACGGTCTTTGCTTGGCCCAACCATGAAATTTTTTGAACCAATGCAATTGAATTGGACATTTGTGCTTCGTCCCTTTCGCCTCCTAAGGTCGCACGAATGTCGTTCCCCGAAGTGAGACTATTTTCCATGCAATCACAGGCGCGCGTTGTAATCATTGGCGGCGGCATAATGGGGGCCAGCCTGCTCTATCATCTGGCTGAACTTGGCTGGACCGATAGCATGCTGATCGAAAAGGACGAGCTGACATCGGGCTCGACTTGGCACGCGGCAGGGCAATGCCCCAGTATCACCGGCAGCTTCAACCTCGCCAAGATCCACGCCTATAGCAATGACCTCTATCCTCGGCTCGAAGGACTGACCGGACAATATGTGAGCTGGCACAAGTCTGGCGGGATTCGGCTTGCAACCAATGAGCGCGAGCTGGCCTGGTTCAAATACATCCATGGCTTTTCGAAGATTATCGGCTTCGACATGGAGATCATCCCGCCCGATGAGATAAAGCGGATCAACCCATTCCTGACCACGGACGGTGTGATCGCAGGCGCGCGGACAACCTCGGACGGCCACGCCGACCCATCGGGCATCTGCAATGCTCTGGCCATCGGCGCAAAGAACATGGGTGCGACGATTGTCCGCCGCAATCGCGTTACCGGGCTGACCCAGCTGCCTACGGGCGAATGGGACGTGGCGACCGAGCAGGGAACTGTGCGCGCCGGGATCGTCGTCAATGCGGCAGGATGCTATGCCCGGCAGGTCGCCCAGATGGCCGGGATCGATATTCCGGTGACCAATATGGAGCACCATTACGTCGTCACCGATCCGATCCCCGCTTTCATGGAGCGGGACGAGGAAATCCCGGTGATGCGCTGCCCCTATGTTTCAGGGTATTTTCGCCAGGAACAAAAGAGCGGGCTGATCGGAGTGTATGAGAACATTGGTCTGGCCGAGGCATGGGCACCCAAAGGCATGCCTGAGTGGGAATCGACCAGCGAATTGTTCATTGACGATCTGGACCGGATTTCAATGTGGCTCGAACGCGCAATCGAGCGCATGCCGATCTTTGGCGAGGTCGGGATTCGCAGGATCGTCAATGGCGCGATCCCGCACACTCCCGATGGCGGCCCCCTGCTTGGCCCGGCGACTGGCCTGCGGAATTTCTGGCACTGTTGCGGTACATCGTTTGGCATCGCGCAGGGCGGCGGTTCGGGCAAATACCTCGCGCAGTCGATTGTCTACGGCGATGCCGAAATCAACATGGCCGAGTTCGATCCGCGTCGTTACGGGCCATATGCCGACGAAGCATACAGCCGCGCCAAAGTCTTCCTCGATTACCGCATGACGTTCACGACCCGCCCGCCCGGTGAGGAGGAACCAGACGGTCGCCCGCAAAAGACCAGCTCGCTCTATGAGCCATTGCTGGCGGCAGGCGCTGTTTACGGCGAAACCTATGGCTGGGAGCGGCCCAAATGGTTTTCGCTCGATGGTCGCGAGGAAGAGCCGGGCTACCAGCGCACCAATGTGTTCGAAGTGGTCGCAGCGGAAGTCGAGTCAGTAGCGCAGCGGGTTGGGGTGCTCGATCTGTCGGGATTTGCGAAGTATGAGGTTACAGGGGCCGACGCGGAAGCGTTTCTCAACAGGATCTGCGCTAATCGCATGCCGAAGAAGCAGGGCGGCATCGGGCTTGTCCATCCGCTCTCACGGCTGGGCCGAATTTATGGCGAGATGACCGTGACGCGGATGGCGGACGATCATTTCTATTGCCTCTCGGCCGCCGCCGCAGAGCAGCGCGACCAGGACCATTTGCTGCAAAGCAAACTGCTGCATGAGAATGTGACCATTGCCAATGTCACGATGGACCGCGGTGTGCTGGTGATGAACGGGCCGCGCTCGCGCGAAGTGCTCGCCAAACTGACCGATGCGGACCTCTCCAACGAAGGATTCCGTTGGTTGAGCGGACAGGATATCATCATCGCGGGCCTGCCGGTCCGCGCGCTGCGGGTATCCTATGCCGGCGAGCTCGGCTGGGAATTGCACCCCGCGATGAGCGATCTGGCGGCGCTGTATGGCTCAGTATGGGCCGCCGGGAAGGAGTTCGGCATTGCCAACTATGGGCTCTACGCCGCCAACACGATGCGGGTCGAAAAGGGCTACAAGGCCTGGGGCAGCGAGCTGACCAATGAGCTGACCATGATTGAGGCGGGGATGGATCGCTTCATCAATTTCAAGAAGGACGACTTTGTCGGCAAACAGGCGACGTTGGAAGCGCCCGACCGGTTCAGAATTGTCTATGGCGAAGTGGCGGCAACCAATGTCGATGCACGAGGCGGCGAGCCGTGCATGATCGATGGCGCATGCATCGGTCTGACTACCTCAGGCAGCTATGGCTACCGGACGGGCAAGAGCCTGTTCTTCGCGTGTGTGCCGCTGGAACATGCGGCGCCGGGATCGCGCTTTGCCATCCAGCTCCAGGGAAACCTTTGCGAGGCCATGGTGCTGGAGAATCCCGCCTACGACCCTGACAACGCCAAGATGAAGGCCTGACGAAATGGCCGAGCTTCCTCGCCAGGCGCGTGTGGTCATCATCGGCGGCGGGGTGATCGGCTGCTCGATTGCCTATCATCTGACCAAGATCGGATGGCAGGATGTGGTGCTGCTCGAACGCAAGCAGCTGACCAGCGGCACCACCTGGCACGCGGCCGGGCTGGTCGGCCAGCTGCGCCCTTCGATCAACATGACCAAGCTCGCCAAATATACTGGTGAGCTCTACCGCGG
>JANLSP010000706.1:0-3832 GCA_031362485.1 Novosphingobium sp. | reverse complement strand
GTTGTCACCTGACGATGGCACTGTTGAGAATGCCGATCTGCGCCTGCGGGTAGCACCCTTGTTGGCAATGCTGCTTGTCGGATATCTGACGGCCCGAGTGGCGGCCAGTGACTTGACCCATGGTGAACTCGAAACCCTGCTGTTCAGTGAGGAGCAGAAACACGGTTCAACTGACGAAGATTCAGTCTAGGGTCATTGCCGGTTACGAAAAAGGCCTTGCCGCGTGCTCACCGTTCGACCGCTAGAACCCTTCGCCAGCCAGTTCTTCGGTGGTGCGGCACAGCTCGAGTTCGCAGCAGGAAATCTGTTTGCGGTGGTATCCGAACTCGATCGCATAGCCCCCGGCTTTGCTGAAGTGGCAGAACTTCGGGTGGCATTTGCCGTCGATGGCGTCGCCTGGCAGGACTGGTCAGCACCTTTGCCTGCCGAGGCGGAAGTCATGCTGTTTCCCCGGGTTGCCGGAGGAAATGCTGACCATGAACTGGAGTGGCGTCCGCTTTCTCCCTTCGGCGCAGAGATAGTGGCAGACCTGTCCCTGCCCCTTTCCCCCCGCCAGCAAGAACAGATCCGCACCTTGTTCGACCGCCATAGCTTGCTGCTGGCGCGCGGTCAGAGCCTGACCAAGGAGTGCCAGCAGGAGCTGTGCGGTCTCATCGGACCGGTGCTCGAACGCGACGGTGAGGACGGCACGATGTCAAACGAAGGCGGCGGCCCTTCGGCGTCGGCGCTAGCCTGGCATGCCGACGCGGCCTATACCAAGCACCCGTTCGAGGCGCTTTCGCTGCACGCGATCGATGTGGTCGCTCAGGCCTCCTCAACCAGATTTGTCGATACGACTGCCGCGCTCGGCAGGCTCGATCCGGGATTGCGCGCTCAGCTCGGCGCCAGCGAGCAACAAATGATTTCGCCGCACTACACGATGATCGCCGAGCGGACTTGCGAACGGAAATCGCCCGATGGCATGGTGGGCGGCATCATGCCAACCATCAAACTTCACCCGCGCAGTGACCGCTCCTGCCTGTGGGTCAGCGAATTGCAGACCGCGCAGCTTCTCGGAATGGACTGGCAGGATAGCAGGGATATACTGCGCGCGGTCTATGACGAGCTCTATGCGCCTGAGGCCATATTCGAGCATCGCTGGAGCAATGGAGACTTCATTTTGTGGGATAATATCGCCCTGCAACATGCGCGCGGCGATCTGAGAGATGTCGGCAAGCGCGTCCTGCAGCGGGCAATCGTCGGCACCCAAGGCGCCGCGCCCCACGTTGCGCTGGCGAAGCTCAGGGACGCATGATCCAGCCACCATCGACGTGAATTGTCTGGCCGGTGATCCACTTGCCCGCTTCCGAACAGAGCAGTATCGCAGTTCCGACCAGTTCATCCGGCTCGCCGCGCGGATGGATTGCGCATGCCATTTGCAGGAACTGGATGAACGGCGAGTCGTCGGGGACCAGCATCTTGCCGGCATCGGATTTGACATTGCCCGGGGCGATGGCGTTGCAGGTGATCCCGTCTTTGCCCCATTGCTTCGCGAGGCTGGTAGTGAGACCAACCAGCGCAATCTTTGTGATGCCATAGAGGCTTGTCGCGGGGAATGCGCCGCCGCTGGTCTGGTTGATGATCCGGCCCCCGCCGCGTGCGCGCATCGAAGGGGCGAGTGCGCGGGCGCACAGCAGCGGACCGGTGGTGTTGACCGCAAAGGCTTTGTTCCAGGCAGCTATCGGGACCGTGTCGATGCTGTCGTAGCTGATATCAACCATCAGCGCGGCGTTGTTAATCAGGATGTCGACACCGCCGAAGGCCTGGCAAGCGGCATCCGCCATGGCCAACGTGGAAGCTTCATCGGACACATCGACTTGCACGGCGGCGGCCTTGCCGCCTGCCGCATTGATCTCGTCGGCGACGCGGCTCGCGCCCTCACCATCAAGATCGGCAACCACGACCGAGGCTCCGGCATTGCTCAGGCCAAAGGCGTAAGCCCGGCCAATCGAGTTGCCGCGCCCGCCCGCACCGGTCACCACGGCGACTTTGCCGTCGAGGCGGAACTGGTCGAGTGTAAAAGTCATGGCTTATCCTTTGGTCGCAGCAGTCAGGAATGGTTCGGCGGTCGCGCGCAGCACTTCAGCGCCGCCATGTTCGGGCAGGACTGCCTTGAGCAGGCCGACATCCTTCCCAAGCAACGCAGCACCATGGGCGAAGGCGGCAGGCGAGGGCAGGCGGGCGAGCACTTCAAAGCCAAAACTACGCCCTGAACTTGCATTGATAAGTTCAGCCAGTGCCTTGCGATCACAGCCGAGCGTTGCGCCGGCATCAAGCGCGGCCTCGGCCAGCCCCATATTCGCAGCCATCAGGGAGTTGTTGATGATCTTGGCGCGTTGGCCGGCGCCGGGCTCACCCAAAAGCACGATGAGCTTTCCGAACGTTTCAAACACCGGTTTCGCCAGTGCGAAATGTTCAGGGGTGGCTCCGCACATTACGGTCAGTGCACCAGCCTCGGCAGCTGGCTGGCCGCCGCTCACTGGTGCATCGACCAGGCCGATACCGCGCGTGGCGAACTGCGCCTTGAGGCTCACGCAGGTCTCTGGCAGGATTGTCGAATGAATCGCGATGATGCTGCCCGTGCGCATGAACGGTATCAGTTCGCCGCAGATTGCTTCAACGTCCGCGTCATTGACCACACAGAGGCCGACATGATCGCATTGCTTCGCCAGCGCAATCACGCTGGCTGCAGCCGCAGCGCCTTTGGCTGCATATGGCTCCAGCACTTCAGGACGGCGTGCCCAGACGACCAGGTCCATGCCGGCATCGATAATGCGGTGGGCCATCGGCCCGCCCTGGCTGCCGAGGCCGATGAATCCAATTTTGTTCATCCCGCTGTGATCCCGGCATCGATCGAGATACAGGCGCCATGATATGATCGGCCTGCTGGTGAGGCGAGCATAGTGATCAGGTCGGCCACGTCATCGACCTCAACCTGACCTCTCAGCCCCGAATAGCGCGCAATAAGGTCCATTTCGGCCTCGGCCGGGAAAGTCATACCGTCAGCGATATTGGTTATCATGCCGCCTGGCGCGACTGCATTGATGCGGATGGGTTTGCGCGAAAATTCCATCGCCATGGCTTTGGTCATGTTCATCAGCCCCGCCTTGCTGGCGCAATAGGCGGCGGCATAGGCCTCGCCGATCAGCGCGGCGGATGATGCGCAGTTGACGATTGCGCCATTCGTTTCGAGCAAGTGCGGGATTGCTGACTGGCTCAGAAACCAGGGCGCGTTAAGATTGATCGCCATGGTCTGCAGATAATGCTCGCGCGGCATTTCGGCGGTGTGCGCCATGCGAATGATGCCGGCGATGTTGCACAGCGCATCGAGCCTGCCAAATCGCGCCACTGCGGCCGCGACAGCGCCGGTGCAGGCATCGGGATCGGCAAGATCGGCGGCGTGGACCAGAACGGCGGCATTGCCCAGCATCGCGGCAGTCTCTGCCAGCCGATCTGCATTGACGTCGACAATGCAAAGGTCCGCGCCTGCTTCGGCAAGCTTGAGCGCCGTGGCCCGGCCAAGGCCAGATGCTGCGCCGGTCACCAGCGCGGCCTTGCCGGTCATGTCTATGGGGTGGGCCATATCATCCGTTCCAGGCAAGGCCGGCTTCGACCTTCTTGATCATTTCAAACACCACGCCCTGGATCACCGAGGCCTTGGGCCAGCCCGCGATGGTGCCGTATTGCAGGACGAACTCCTGCAGTTCGGCGCCCGTGCAATTCCCGCTGGCCATGGCGGCGTGGAAGTGGCTGCCAATCGGAATCACCGCGCAGCTTTCCGCCACGCCCACCA
>JANLSP010000442.1:0-8613 GCA_031362485.1 Novosphingobium sp. | reverse complement strand
GGCACAAGGGCTTCGGCCCGGAGGACCGCGTGCTGTTCCGCCGGCAGGCGCCGGTCAAGTTACGCTGAGTCAGCCAGTCACATCCGCGACTGCAGCAATGAACTGATCGATATTGGCGGCGGTAAGTCCTGCCACATTGATCCGCCCCGATCCGGCAAAATAGATGCCGTGCTGCTCGCGCATTGCCTGGACCTGTTCTGGCGTGAACGGGATGATTGAAAACAGGCCGTTCTGCTTGGCGATTGGCGTCAAGTCGACCCCGCCCACCTTGCCCGCCGCGCCGAGGCGCTCGCGCATCTGGCGCATGCGGCTGCGCATCTGGCCAAGCTCGTCGAGCCACTGCGCGGTGAGGGCCGCGTCCTGCATCACGATCCGCGCCGCCGCCGCGCCGTGATCGGGAGGCTGCGACCAATTGGCGCGGGCCAGTGCATGGCCGTTCGACATCGCTGCTTTCAGCTGGCCGGGCTCGGCCATCATCACGTAGAGCGCACCGGTGCGATCCCGGTAGAGCCCGAAATTCTTGTCGCAACTATAAGCGATAATTGCCTCTGGCACGGCGGCCAGCACACGGCGGACGCCGTATGCGTCTTCCTCCATGCCTGCGCCAAGTCCTTGATAGGCAAGGTCCAGCAGTGGCAGCAGCTTCTTGCTAGCGATCAGCCCGGCGATCTCGTCCCAGTCGGCATTGGAATAGTCGATGCCCGTCGGGTTGTGGCAGCAGCCATGCAGCAGGAAGCAATCCCCTTTGTGTGCTTCGGCAATCGCGGCCCGCAGCGCGTCCATGTTCGCGGTGCCGTCGGCAGTGGCGTGGCTGAAATTCTTCATGCCAAGGCCGAGGTCGGCGCAGATCTGCGCGTGGTTGGGCCAGCTTGGCGTGCCCATCCAGACGGTGGGCACTTGCGCTCGCTTGACCATGGCCAGCGCCAGCCGCAGCGAGCCGGTGCCGCCCGGTGTCTGCATGCCTTCAATGCGGCCACCCATCGAGGGATCAGCATCGCCGAAGACATAGGGCATCAGGGCTTCGACAAAGCCCATGTCGCCTTCCGGGCCCAGATAGGCTTTGGAATCCTGCTCCGCGACAAGGCGCCGCTCGGCTTCCTTGACCGCACCGAACACCGGCGTTTCGCCCTGTCCGGTCTTGTAGACGCCGACGCCGAGGTCGATCTTCGTCGGCCGCGGGTCTGCGTTATGGAGCTTGATCAGTGCGAGAAGCGCATCGGCGGGCTGTTGGGCGAGGTTGGTTAGCATGACGCGCGGGGCCTTAGCCTTCGATGGGGCGCGGGGGCAAGGGGCATTGGACCGCGCAGCAAAATCTGGCTAGAAAGGTAGGCAAAAGGGGTCTGCCATGATGGCATCGATGCGCCAGTTCATACGCCTGGTCGTCATTCTGCTGACGATAAGCGTCAGCCTGCCTGCGGTTGCTGCTCCTTCGCAGCGCCAATTCCTGGGGCGCTGGCTGATCACCGGGGCGCATCCCGCGCCATGGTCGGTGCCCGGGGATGCGCCGAGTTCACCTTTCGACGCCCGGATCGTCGGCAAAGCCATTGTCTACGAGCGCACCCGCATTACCGGGCCGCGCTTGCTGGCCTGCCGCCATCCGGCCTATCAATTGCAGCTTGTTCCGCCCGAGGGCCTGTTTCAGGGCGGCCTGACTGCGCCCGCTGCGCAGGCCACAGCGCTCGGATTTCGCGGCGACACGATCCTGACGCTCCAGACCGGCTGCGCAGGCGGAATTGATTTCCACTTCGTCAATCAATCGACTGTGCTCTTCGCGCTGGACAACATGGTCTATACCATCAGCAAGCAGTGAGAGTACGCCTTGCCCGTCAGTTTGGTTGCGGCCCAGCTGTGGTAGGTATTGCAACATAGGGTGAGCCACACCGTTCCTTGGCCATTGCCATGCGAAGCACTGCAACCATGACCAGTTGCCGGACCCCTGCCCCCGATGACCGCGCTGGACGACGGCGCCACAGCCGACTGCGCCTCTGCCTGCCCGCGCGGCTGATTACGCTCGACGGCACATTGCCTGCCACCTTGCTCGATCTTTCATTTCGCGGCGCCAAAGTGCTGGTTTCTTTTGCTGGGCTTCGACCCGGCTCCAACGCCGTGCTGACCTGGTGCGAGTTCGAAGCCTTTTGCAAGGTTGCCTGGCGCAAGGACGATCTGTTCGGCCTCGATTTCGATGTGCCACTGCGGCCAAAAGTGCTGATTGCCACC
Source organism: Novosphingobium sp. (assembly GCA_031362485.1). Taxonomy (GTDB): domain Bacteria; phylum Pseudomonadota; class Alphaproteobacteria; order Sphingomonadales; family Sphingomonadaceae; genus Novosphingobium. Next base: position 6,396 of record JANLSP010000442.1, on the reverse strand, counting down.
CGTGATCTCGCCGACGCCGCGCCGCGTGTCGATGCTGGCCGGCTTGCCGCCCGCGACTGGGTGGCGGGACTGGCGAATCGCTGAATTCAGGCGTTTAAAACGGCAGCCACTTCTGCGTCTTCGAAAACTTGAGGTAGCCCGCATTGATCCCCAGCCGCAGCCCCGCGCCCGATCGCACCGGTATCAGCACGGTATCGCCGCGCCGAAGATAAGATACGTGGAATCCGCCGATCAGGTAGGCCTGGCCTTCGCCCGCACCGAAGCGCTTGAACAGGTCTTCCGTGTCAAACAGGTTGTAGACCAGCACAAAGCTGCTTGAGGCATTGCCGCCAGCATCGATTCCCACCGACGGGCCGGTCCAGTAGACCGGCTGCGTGCCTTCGATCTTGTGGTGCAACGTGCCTGAACCATAACGCAGGCCAAAGATAAACGCGCCGCTGCCCTCGCGGCCGACGATATAGCCGTTGGGTTCGCCCTGCTTTTCGAGCAGGTCCGCGATCATCGTTGCCAGCCCCGCCGCGCCCTTGCCGAAAACGCCTTCGGCGGCGCCGATGAGATCGTCCTTCTGATAGGTGTTTCTGCCATAGGTCGGTGCATCGGCTGCAATTGCCCCGTTGAGCGGTTCGCCAATGTCGATCGAGGGACCCGGCACTGCGCCCGCCGTCGCGGGGCCGCCTGGTGCTGCCTTGTTTGCCTGAGGCTGCATCGTCGCGGCGGGTATCTTCGGGGCCGCTGGCGGCGTGGCAGCAGCAGTCGCGGCAGACGCGGCAGATGCTGCAGATGCTGCAGACGCAGCCGCAGTCTGCGGCGCAGGCAGATCGCCATCGATGGGTGCCGGGGCACTCGCCAGGGCCGGTGCCTGACCCGCCAGCAGCAGCGAAGCGACCAGGATATGCGCTGCGCTTATGATCCGGCTGCGGAACACTAGAGTGACTGCCATCTTCAGTTGCCCGCCCCTGCTGGCTTGTCGTGCGTTACGAGACCCCTCCGCTGACAATACTGCAATGGCGCCGCGACGAGGCGAGTCGGATTTGCGGCCAAGCGAGTCCCGCGCAACGCGGCTGCGTGCCCATCTGACAAGCCGGTGCGCAAGCCCTTGCCGCCCCCGGTCCACGCGGCTATAGGCCCATCGCGCTACTGCGATCCGGAGACGTGGGTGAGTGGCTGAAACCAACGGTTTGCTAAACCGTCGTACGGATACATCTGTACCGAGAGTTCGAATCTCTCCGTCTCCGCCACCTAGTCTATATATTTGATATAGAAGGATAATATCGCTTTGGAAGTGGCGCAATTCCGCGACATTGTGGCTAGATTTGGGTAGTGAAAGAGGGGCTGCATCTAGCCAGATCCCTCCAGAATCCTGGACAATTCTCCGGCCCCTCAGCCCCAGGTACCGTTTCGTCGTCTGGCTCTTTTGCGTGATGAAAGGCAACCTAAGCTGTATGCTTGGCTACGCGACCGATTTTCGCCACACACTTGCCAGCCAGGGCTGCTGTTCGAGCGGAACGCCCGTTGGCCTATAGTAGTGTGTCAGTTCGACGAACCCGGCAGCAGTCACAAAGTCGCGCCAGCCTTCCCAGGTGTGGAAGGCGCCAAAGCGATCACCGTTCCAGCCCTCTTGACCGTCACCACGAGGATTCGAGCTGAACAGGACACCGCCCGGTTTCAGCGCATTATTCAACTTTATGAGTACGTTTGGCAGTTCTTGGCCGGGTACATGGAAAAGCACAGCGTTGGCGAACACGCCATCAAACTGATCGCTTAGCAAATCGAGCTCGAGGAAGTTCTGTTCGAGGACCTCACAACCACTGTTTGTACGTGCCATTGCGGCCAGCTGCGGTGATCCCTCAAGGCCGGTCGCACGATGGCCGAGCGCCTTGAACGCCATGAGATCACGCCCGGGGCCGCATCCGAAGTCAAGCAGTTCAAACGACGCCGACGTGTCAGAAGAAATGAATGCGGTTGCAAAACATCCCTTGTTTCCGCAGTCAAAATGACTAAGCTGCTGGAAATGGCGGCCAGAGGGAACCAATCGGCAATGCGGTGGGACGATTTGGCCGAAGTGGCGACGCCGCGTGGCGTCCTGCTCGAGGAAATTCTGAAACAAGGGCCCCAGCGACAGGAACTGCCGGGTTTCGATCCCTGTTATCGCGATTTCGTCGATTACATTCTGCGCTGCACCCACCGCATTTGGGAAGAGCGCGACATTGGTCTCTGCCGCTCGCATTATGCGCCAGATGTTGTAATGCATACCCCAGCTGGGCCAGCCAGCGGCGCGGAAGCGGTGGTGCAGTCAACTATTGGCGCACTCGCCGCTTCAAGCGATCGGCAGGTGATCGGCGAAGATGTCATCTGGTCGCACGATCGCGACGGGCGGCTTTACAGTTCGCACCGGCTGACCAGCCAGATGACGCATATGGGCGATGATCCGATGCTTGGCCCGGCAACATTCCTGCCGATTGGCGCAACGACGATTGCTGACTGCGCCGTTGTCGAGAACCGGATCGTCGAAGAGTGGCTGGTGCGCGATAACGGCCGAGCGGTTCTCCAGGTGGGCCGGAGCCCATGGGCAGGTGCGCAATCCCAGGCCGCTGCCGACTGCGAGGGTGATCAAGGACGCCACGCCTGGCGCGCGGCGGCAATCGCAGCGTTGCGCAAGGGCAGCGATGTTGCAGCTCCGCCCGACCATCCCGCAACACCCATCGTCGCCATGCTGCGCCAGGCCTTCCTGGAAGACATGATGGGCGATGCCGCGCAATGCCTCTCGACTGCAGCGGAGGTGCGCTGGCCAACCGGGCGCATTGGCTACGGGCGTGGCTACTGGATCGGCTGCGTCACCCAGCTGCGCGCGATGCTGCATGATTGCGCATTTGCCGCCCAGCATGTCGCAGCCCGCCCGAATCCTGATGGCAGCGTGGCTGTGGCGATGCGCTGGTCACTGGCCGGCCACCATCGCGGGCTTGGACCTTGGGGGCCGCCGAGCGGGCGCGAAGTGCTGGTTTTGGCCATTTCGCATTATCGCATCGAACAGGGCCTGATCACCGAGGATGTCACAGTATTCGACGAACTCGCGGTGCTGCGTCAGGTGGCGGGGGGATTGGGAGCATGAGCGCTTTAGATGCACGGCAGGCGGAGCCGCTTGATCTTGAGCCACTGTGGGGCGCTTGCCGGATGGAGAGCGCCGATTGCGAGGCGTTCGGGGTTGAAGCCATAATCGACATGCTGCGCCGCGCACCGTTTCCTCAGCAGGCAGCCAGCTTCAGCCATGGCGCGCTCGAGGTGCGGATCGCCAACGATCAGGCGCTATTGATCGAGCGCGGCGGAGCGGTGACAGTGCGCATCTGGCGGATTGGCCTAGAGGCCAGCGGGCAAGGCGAAAGTGGCGTGATGGTGCCGTTCGACACCGATCTTGCCCAGGCAAGGCGTGATGTCTTTACCGATATCGCCGACCCTGGATTACGCGACGCGGCGATAGGCCATGCGCGGAAGATCCTCTCCGGGCTTGATGCCTTTCGTAGCAGGGCATTCGTATTGCGCGCGGCCGGTGATGCGGCTGCGGGCGTGGCGCTATATCAGCTCTATACGCTCAGCTCGGGGCGCACTCATCGGCCGATGCAGGCCCGGGCACTGGCGCATTGGCAGAGCAGCGACGTGACTCTGATTGCCGATCAACCCTGGCCCCACGGCGACCTCTTCAGGCTTGTTAATTGAGCACACTGCCCCGCCTCACGCCGCTGATGAAGGTCAGCTATGGCCTTGGCAGCACGGCGGAGGCCGCCGCCTATACCGCGACCGCTTCATTCCTGATGCTGTTCTACAACCAGGTTCGCGGGCTTGATGCCGGGCATGTCGGCACGGCGCTTGCCGCTGGGCTGATCGTCAACGCGATCTTCGATCCGCTCGTCGGCTCATGGTCGGATCGCACTCGCACAAGGTGGGGGCGACGACACCCATTCATGTTCGCCTCGATTCTGCCTGCCGCGTTGCTGTTCTGGGCGGTTTTCAACCCGCCCGACTGGAGCGAAACCGGGCAACTTATCTGGCTGGCGGTTGCCAACACCATGTTGCTGCAGGCGATGACGCTTTACCATACGCCGCATCTGGCGTTGGGCGGCGAGATGTCCAGCGACTATCTCGAACGCACCAGCGTGATGGGATACAATACTTTCTGCCTGTGGCTGGGCGACACGCTTGGCTGGGTGCTGTCGTTCCGTGTGTTTTTCGCCGCGACGGCAGAGTTTTCCAATGGCGCGCTCGATCCCACGCGCTGGCCGCTATTCTCGGCGACAGTGGCAGCATTCATCTTCATCATCCTGACCTATTCGAGCCTTTCGACCACCAAGGTCATCAAGTATCTGCCCGCCCCGCCGCCCGCAGCACCGGGCTTTGGCCTGCGCGAATGGGCGCGCGATATCGGCAGGACGCTCTCGAACCGCAATTATGTCGTGCTGCTGCTGGGGCTCTTGTTCCTGTCGATGATGGTGGGGGTGCGCGGCGGGCTGTGGCTCTACGGCGCGACCTATTTCTGGCGGCTCGACAACAACCAGATCAGCCTGTTCGCGATCGGCAGCTTCTCAGGTTATCTGTTTGCCGCACTGGTGGTGAAGCGGCTGCATGCAACGATTGACAAACGCTGGACCGGGGCGCTGGCGCTGGCGATCTATTCGATCGGTCCGGCGATTCCGCTGGCGCTGGGCTGGCTGGGCATCTTGCGCTGGGATACCCCCGGGCTGGTCTGGATCCTGATCGGCTTCTCGCTGCTCCAGCACTTGCCCTATAGCCTGATGGTGACAACCGTCACCTCGGCGCTTGCCGACATCGCCGACGAGAACGAGCTGAAATTCGGGCTTCGCCAAGAGGGTGCGCTCTATGCCACGCGCACCTTTTTCCAGCGAGTTGATCAGGCTCTCGGCACAGCATTGGCGGGCTGGGTGCTATCGACCATTGCCTTTCCGGCCAAAGCAGTTCCAGGTCAGGTTCCGGATTCGGCGCTGATGGGGATGGCTGCGGCATTTGTCCTCTCGACAATACCCGGCCTGATTGCCGCCGTCTGCTATGGCATGCTGCGGGTGACGCGGGCCACACATGACGCCACGCGTGCGGCGCTGACGGCAAAGCAGGATGCCTTGGCAGAATGATTGCAAGGCTTTGCAAATTTTCTTGACGTAAGCGAGCTTTCGCGCATAGGAACGCCGCAGCGGTCCAGCCCTCCAGCGCTGCCCGCCTGCCAGACCCGCCTGCTGGGAGATAGGCTCTCGGCGCGGTCTTGGCCCTTGTCCTTCAGAGGTGCAGTCATGCCCACTATCCCCGGCCACCTGGCGGTGGTTCCTTTCGTCAGCGTCGATCACATGATGGAACTGGTGCTCGCCATCGGTGCTGAACGTTTCATCGTCGACCTGGCAGGCTATATCGATGCCGATTTTCGCCGCTGGCCTGCCTTCGACAAAACCCCGCGCATGGCCTCGCACAGCCAGGAAGGCGTGATCGAGCTGATGCCCGCAGCCGACGATGAGACCTATGCATTCAAGTATGTCAACGGCCACCCCAGCAACACCCGCTCGGGTCGCCAGACTGTGACGGCATTCGGTGTGCTCGCCGATGTGGCAACGGGCTATCCGCTGCTGCTCTCCGAAATGACCATCCTCACCGCGCTGCGCACGGCGGCGACATCGGCGCTGGCGGCGAAGTATCTCGCTCCTGCGGGTGCGCGCACCATGGCGATCATCGGCAACGGTGCGCAGTCCGAATTTCAGGCGATCGGCTTCAAGGCCCTGCTCGGAATCGATCAGGTCCGGCTGTTCGACATCGATCCGGCCGCCAGCCGCAAATGCGCACGCAATCTGGCCGGGACCGGCATCGCGGTTACGGTGTGTGAGACCTCACAGGTAGCGATGGAAGGCGCGGAGATTGTCACAACCGTGACTGCGGACAAGCAATATGCGACGATCCTGACCGACAACATGGTCGGCCCCGGCGTTCATATCAACGCGGTCGGCGGCGACTGCCCCGGCAAGACCGAACTGCACCGCGACATCCTGCTGCGGAGCAGCATCTTCGTCGAATACCCGCCCCAAACGCGGATCGAGGGCGAAATCCAGCAGTTGCCCTCGGACCATCCGGTGACCGAACTGTGGCAGGTGATGACCGGTGCCGCACCCGGTCGCCAGTCCCCGCGCGACATCACCCTGTTCGACTCTGTCGGCTTCGCGGTCGAGGATTTCTCCGCGCTGCGCTACATCCACGACTGTCTCGACACGCTGCCCTACAGCGAGCCCCTCGACATGATCGCCGACCCCGACGACCCGCGCGATCTGTATGGGATGCTGCTCAGGGCAAAGGCCGCCCAAGCCTGACCGTCGGCACCATTTCCGGTCTACAAATATCCTGTTGGGTTCA
>JANLSP010000699.1:0-4260 GCA_031362485.1 Novosphingobium sp. | reverse complement strand
GTGGTGCGGAGCGGGCTTCCTTGATTGTCTCGAGGACGATGATTGATTTCACGTCGCGCACGCCCGGGATGCGAACAAGCGATTTCAGAGTGATCTGGCTCAGGTGCTCCATGTCTCTGGCGATGATATGGAGCAGATAGTCCATGTCGCCAGTCACTGCGTGGCAAGCGATGACATAGGAATTGGCCAGGATTTCCGCTTCGAACTGGCGGATGTTCTCGTCACTATGTGCCTGCAGGTTTATCAGCACATAGGCATCGAGTTCGAAGCCGAGCTTGCGGGCATCGAGGATCGGCGCATAGCCGCGGATCACGCCTTCCTCTTCGAGCCGCCTCAGACGCCGGCTTACCGGTGTCGCTGAAAGCGCGGCGCGCTCGGCGATACTGGCGACCGGCATGCGGCCATCCTCCTGAAGCGCGGCGATAATCTGGCGGTCGAATTCATCGATGCGCACGAATTCACTCCAATCTTGAGTATTAATAGCCAATTACATCAATAGAAGGCGAAATTTGACGGTAAATTGCACGGATATGATGCCCGACATGTGTTAGTCTTGCAAGATGAAGCCACCGTCCTCAGCCAAGGGTTCCTGTGCTCTGCGGGGCGACTATGCCAGTGCGGCAGCCGATTACACCGTTTCGCAGGACTGGGCATCGTACACCGATGCCATGCACGATCGCTGGCGGCGGCTGCATGCCCGTCAGCTGGCGCTGGCCCACCGCTACGCCGCGCCGCAGTTCCTGTCGGGGCTGACCATGCTCGACTGCGCCGAAGGCATCCCCCGTTTCGACCATGCCAACCGCATTCTCGGCGATGCTACCGGCTGGAGCCTGGTCGCAGTGCCCGGGTTCATCCCCGAGGCCTGCTTCTTCGATCATCTGGCCAACCAGCGCTTTCCGGTGACGCGCTGGCTGCGCGAGGAGCACGAGCTCGCTTATCTGGTCGAGCCCGACATCTTCCACGATTTCTTCGGTCATGTGCCCATGCTGATCGATCCGTCGATTGCCGAGTTCCTCGCCGCTTATGGCCGCGCAGGCCGCCGCGCCATCGACATGGGCGCGCTCGAAATGCTGGCGCGGATCTATTGGTACACGATCGAATTCGGGCTGATCGATGAAGGCGAGGGGCTCAAGGTATTCGGCGCCGGGATCATCTCTTCGGCCGGAGAAACTGTCTTCAGCGTCGAGGATCGCCGCGTGTTGCGACTGCGTTTCGATCCGGCCCGCATCCTGCGCACCGCCTACCACATCGACCGGTATCAAGACTGCTATTTCGTGCTCGACAGCCTCGATCAGCTGGTTGGCGGTCTGACCGGGCTCGACTTCGGTCCGATTTACGAAGCCTAGCGGGGCAGCCTGCCATTCGAGGCCGGCAAGGTCCAGCCAGGTGACAGGTTGTGGCAACCCGCGGCCAAGTTTCACGAAGGATGATGCAATGACCGGACTTCCCGACAATCCCATCGGTCTCGACGGCTTCGAATTCGTCGAATTCTCAGCTCCCGAAAAGGGCCTGCTCGAGCCCGCGTTCGCCGCGATGGGCTTCAGCCGCATTGCCCGGCACCGCTCGAAGGATGTCGAACTGTGGCGTCAGGGCGAGATCAACCTGATCACCAATTACCAGCCGTCGTCGCCAGCATGGTTCTTTGCGCGCGAGCACGGACCCAGCGCCTGCGGCATGGGCTTCCGGGTCAAGGACGCGCACCATGCCTATGCCGAGCTTTTACGCCGGTCAGCCGAGCCGGTGCTGGTCGAAACCGGGCCGATGGAATTGCGGCTGCCGGCGATCCGCGGGATAGGTGGGGCGATTGTCTATCTGGTCGACCGCTATGAGACGGACGGCAACGGGGCTCTGTCGATCTACGATATCGATTTCAATTACATCGACGGGTGCGAACGCCATCCCGTCGGCGCAGGGTTGAAGCGGATCGATCATCTGACGCATAACATCTATGCCGGGCGCATGGCGCATTGGGCGGACTATTACGCCCAGCTGTTCAACTTCCGCGAAATCCGGTTTTTCGACATCAAGGGCGAGTATACCGGACTCACTTCAAAGGCGCTGACTGCACCCGATGGCAAGATCCGCATCCCGCTAAACGAGGAGAGCGCCGACGGCTCCGGTGGCAATGGCCAGATCGCGGAGTTCCTGCGCCGGTTCAACGGCGAAGGCATCCAGCACATTGCCTTTCTCTGCGACGACCTTGCCGCCACCTGCAACCACCTGCGGGCATCCGGAGTGCCGCTGATGACCGCGCCTCCGGCATCCTATTACGAGATGCTCGAAGAGCGGCTGCCCGGCCATGGCCTCGACATCGCCGGATTGCAGCAGCAAGGCATACTGCTTGACGGCACCACCACTGGTGACGCTCAGCGGCTGCTCCTGCAGATTTTCGCCGAGCCCACAATCGGCCCGGCTTTCTTCGAATTTATCCAGCGCGAGGGCGACGAGGGTTTCGGCGAGGGCAATTTCCGGGCATTGTTCGAGAGTATCGAGCGCGACCAGCTGCGTCGCGGCGTGCTGGCGGCCCCGGCAGAGGCAAAGGAGCAGGCGCAATGACCGCGACCAGTTCACCCCCAGTGCTGCAGGGCTTCCACCATGTCGCCTACCGCTGCCGCGACGCTGCGCTCACCGTGGCCTTTTACCAGGAGGTGCTGGGAATGGATTTCAAGCTGGCGATCGCCGAGGATCATGTGCCATCGACCGGCGAGGCTGATCCCTACATGCATGTCTTCCTCGATGCCGGAAACGGCAATGTCCTGGCGTTCTTCGAATTGCCCAACGCGCCCGAAATGGGCAGGGACGAAACCACGCCAGCGTGGGTCCAGCACATTGCGCTGCGCGTGGAAGGCATCGACAGTCTGATGCAGGCCAAGTTGCGGGCAGAGGCGCATGGACTCGAAGTCCTCGGACCGATCAATCACGGTATCTTCAAATCGATCTATTTTTTCGATCCCGATGGCCACCGGCTGGAACTGGCCTGCGATACCCAAACCACCGCCCAGATGGACGAACTGCACCGGGTCGCACCGGCGATGCTCGACGAATGGTCGCGAACCAGAAAGGCGCCGCGCCACGCTGCCTGGCTGCACGCCAAGATTGCCGAGGAGGGCTGAGTGCGACTTCACGGCTTCTACCGCAGCTCGACCAGCTACCGGGTCCGGATTGCGCTCAACCTCAAGCGGCTGGCTTATGAAACCGTGGCGGTCGACCTGTTGCATGCGGAACAGCGTGGGTCGGCGTTTCGTGGGGTCAACCCATTTGCCGGTGTGCCGGTGCTGGAAGTGAATGGTCGGCATTATGCCCAGTCGATGGCCATCCTCGAATGGCTTGACGAGGTCTACCTCGAACCGCCGCTGCTTCCCCAGGGGGCCGATGAACGCTTCGCGGTACGCGAGCTGGCCTACGCAATCGCCACCGAACTCCACGCGCCGCTCAATCTGCCAGTGCTGCAATATCTCAAGCATGAACTTGGCCAGGAGCAGCCGGCGATTGACCGCTGGTATCATCACTGGCTGGCCAAGACCTTGCAGCCGCTCGAACAGCGCCTTGCCCAGCACGGCGCTGGCGATTTCCTCCAGGGCGCGCCTGGCCTGTTCGAGGTGGTGCTGATCCCGCAACTCTACAACGCCCGCCGGTTCCACTTCGACCTCGCGGCGATGCCACATATGCGCCGGATCGAAGCGGCCTGTCTGGCACTGCCTGCGTTCAGCGCGGCGCATCCCGACAACCAGCCCGACAACCCCGACCGAAAGCAGGTGTTATGAAGGTCGCTTCGCTCAAATCGGGCCGCGATGGCCAGCTGGTGGTAGTGCGTCGCGACCTGTCGCGCTGCGCTTCGGCAGCGGATATCGCGCCCACGTTGCAAGCTGCACTCGACGACTGGGCGCATGCCGAGCCCCGGCTGCGTGCACTGGCGCAGCAGCTTGAAAGTGGCGAGGTCCCCGGCCAACCATTCGATGAGACCGCCTGCGCCTCGCCGCTGCCGCGCGCCTATCAGTGGGCGGACGGCAGTGCTTATCTCAACCACGTTGAGCTGGTCAGGCAAGCGCGTGGTGCCCAGGTTCCGGCCAGCTTTTACACCGACCCGCTGATCTATCAGGGCGGCTCGGACGCATTCCTGGACCCGCGCGGCCCGATTCCACTTGGCGATGAGGCCTGGGGCTGCGATTTCGAGGGTGAAGTGGCAGCGATTGTCGACGACGTACCGATGGGAATCACTGCGGTCGAGGCAGCAGGGCACATCAAGCTCATCTGTCTGTG
>JANLSP010000676.1:0-1692 GCA_031362485.1 Novosphingobium sp. | reverse complement strand
CCGCTCCCTTTTGGCGAATCCCCCGGATTGCCATTGCCAATGGCTTAGCCCGGGAACGGAGCAAAGAAAATGCCCGGCGCGCTTAATTGCGCGCCGGGCACGTTCAGATGCGGCTTTTTGTTCCGGCGATTATTCGCGCCCGCCGAGGAAGCTCAGCAGAAACTGGAACATGTTGATGAAGTCGAGATAAAGCGTAAGCGCACCCAGCACGACTGCCTTGCCGGCAAATTCAGTGCCCTGAACTTCAGCGTATTGCAGCTTCAGCCGCTGCGTATCCCAGGCGGTGAGGCCCGCGAAGATCAGCACGCCGAGCGCCGAGATCGCCAGCTGCAGCCCGCTGGACTGCATGAACATGTTGATGACCATGGCAATCAGCAGCCCGATCACGCCCATCGCCATAAAGGCGCCCATCGCCGACAGGTCCTTCTTGGTGGTGTAACCCACCAGGCTGAGGCCGGCAAAGGCACCTGCCGTGGCAAAGAAGGTTGTCGCGATCGAGGCCCCGGTAAAGACCAGGAAGATCGTCGAGAGCGAGAGGCCCATGACCACGCAAAAGCCCCAGAACAGCGCCTGAAGCGTAGATGTCTGCATCCGGTTCGCACCAAGGCTCATGCCAAACACGAAACCAAGCGGGGCAAGAATGATCAGCCACTTGAGCGGCGTCGCCATGACCACTGCCGCGTAGCCAGAGCTGGCGAACAACAGCGCGACGATGCCCGAAAGCAGCACGCCGGAAGCCATGTAGTTATAAATGGAGAGCATATGCTTGCGCAGGCCCTGGTCATAGACCGCGCCTCTGCCGATTGCTTCGCCATTAAGAATCGGAGACGCGCCGGAGCCCGTCTGCCGGGGCTGGGGATCGTTCCAATTGGCCATGATGGTCAAACTCCTATTACCTAGCCACACTATAGTGGACTGGTCCGTGCAATATCGGATTTCTTTGATCCAATTTCAAGCGAAACCGGACGAATTGTGTTAACGCGCCGCCTCGGCCATTTCGGCATTGCGGTCGGCCGCCGCCTTGAGTGTAGCCGCGACCAGACGCGCGAGCGCAGCGTCGGCATCAAGCACCTTCAACCCGGATTCGGTGGTGCCGCCCGGGCTGGCGACGCGGCGCGCGAGTTCGCCTGGTGCAAGTTCGGATGCCGAGGCCAACGCGCCCGCGCCTTCGACCATCGCGAGAGCGAGTCGTTGCGCCTGATCGGCGGGCAGACCGAGCGCCCTGCCGCCCTGCGCCAGCGCATCGATGAAACGATAGACGAAAGCCGGGCCCGAGCCGGCGAGCGCCGTCACCGCATCGAACTGGCTCTCATCCAGCCATTCTGGCCTGCCGAGCGGGGCCATCAACGCCGCCACCGCGGCCCTGTCCGCCTCGTCCAGCCGGAGCCCCGCAAGCGCGATGGGCGATTTGCCGATCGCTGCGGCAAGATTGGGCATGATCCTGACAATGCCTTTTGCAGCGGGAAACCGCGCAGCCAGGCTTGCCAGCTCGGCCCCAGCCAGAATTGAGAGGAGGATCGTCTTGCCGCCGACAAGACGCGCAATTTGCGGTGCGACTTCGCCAAGCATCTGCGGCTTTACCCCCAGCAGGATCGCATCGAAGCGGCGCTCGGGCAGCTCGCGCAACAGTTCGACCCCCGTCGGAGCAGATTCGAGGAATGGATCGACCACGGTGAAGCGCGCGGGCGAAAT
>JANLSP010000656.1:0-5520 GCA_031362485.1 Novosphingobium sp. | reverse complement strand
CGCTCAAAGGGAATTGCCCCGTCACCCGGCACCGCGCGGCAGGGCAGGCCGCGGTCACCCAGCACATAATCGCTGATCTGCGCGATCGGGCACAGCGGAGCGGCGAGGGCGAGCGCCTCCGCGATGTCGGAATCGAACCAGCAGGCGAAAATATCGATTATCGGCGCGATGCCGGCGCGCTGCGTGATGGCGATTGTGTCGCTCAGCCGGTGGGCGATCGAACTGTCGGTATAGAGGTGCGATGTCGGCTCGATGCCCAGCGCGATGCCGGCAGCGCGGGCCGATGCGGCGCCTGGAGCTACGGCTTCAGTAAATCTCTCAGCCGCGCCGGGCCAGTCAAGATTGCCGCGCCCGCCGCTAGTCATGATGACGCACTGCGCGCCGATCTGACTGGCGAAGTCGAGCGTCCTGTCGAGCCGCTCGCGCCCAGCCTTGGTCAGATCCGGGGTCGCAAAGGCGAAGGACATGTGCGAGAGACCGGCAACCTCGAGGCCGGCATCGCGCAATATCTGCGCAGCCTCTCGCGGGCCTGTTTCGGAGATCTGGTCAATGAACGGGGTAATGGCACGCGCGCCAAGCCGTGCTACCTGATCAGCTTGCTCGCCGAGCGACGCAGGCTCGAGACACAATGTGTTGATTGATATCGCGCGGTGCATCGATCAGCTCGCAATCGGCGTCGACTGAAAGGCCAGCAGCCGCCAATCGCCGTCTTCCCGCGTCCAGACGGTCATCACCCGGTTGTTCAGCCGCTTGTCCACCCCTTCGACCCGCACATCGGTCGTCATCCGCCCGGTAAACAGGGCGCTGTCAGGACCGAGCGCCGAAACCCGCTCTTCCGCCAAGGTTATCCCAACATAGACAATCCGCCCCGCGGCCATCTTGGCGAGCAGTGCGGTGCGATCATCAACCGCGCCGGTGGCGTGGTGGAATTGCAGGGCGGGGGAGAGCGCGGCTGTCAGCGCCTCCGGATCGCCCGCAATCATCGCGGCGCAGCGCCGTGCCTCGGCGGCAAGGATGGCATTGGCAAGCGAGTCTGTCATGGTCACCCCGGCGAAGTGTTAAAATGCAATTGCACTGTAGCATTGACGAAACGCAGGAGTTTGCCAAGCCTGTATGCAAGATGAAAGCGAAGCCGATTCGCAAATTTGAGAGGAAGGAAGCAGGAATGGCGCGAGCCGGGCTTAATGTATCGCCGCTCGGCGAAGACCTTCCCTTCGGTGCGATGGTCAGCGGCCTGACGCTCTCGCAACTTGGCAACGTATCAGTACGCCGCGCGCTGGTCGATTTGTGGATCCAGTGCGGCGTGATCCTGTTTCGCGGGGGCGAGACAACTAGCGCAATGCATGTCGAGCTAAGCCGCGTTTTCGGCGATCTTGAGCCGCATCCATTCCCCGAATCGAGCGAACCGGGCTTTCCCGATCTGGTGAAAATCAAATACTATCCCGAGGACGGCACCTGTTACGAAATCGGTGGTGAACAGCGGGGCGGCTGGCTGCCCTGGCACTCGGACCTCATCTATACTGACCGGGTCAATCGCGGCGGCATACTGCGCCCGGTGCAACTGCCGCAGGACCTCGGAATGACCGGGTTTATCGACCAGATCGCCGCGTGGGAGCGCCTGCCGGATCGCCTCAGGCAGCAGATTGACAGACTCCACATGGTCTACGCGGTAGACATGGATTTCTCGCGGCAGCTGTTCTCGCACGATGGCAGCGTCCGCTGCATCCGCATGGCGAAATCAGGCACCGGAATAGCCCGGCGTATGTGGACCTATCCGCGGGTGATCCATCCGATGGTGTTCACCCAGGCCGAGACAGGCCGCAAGGTGCTCAATGTCTCGCCGGGCTTCGCCGAAGGCATTCTGGAACTGGGCGGGCCGGACGGCGACGCGCTGCTGCGCGAGGTCATCGCGCACTGCACTGATCCGGCCATGGCCCATTTCCACGACTGGCACGAAGGCGACATGGTACTGTGGGACAACTGGCGGGTGCTCCACTGCGCCACCGGGGTCCCGCCGGACCAGACCCGTGTCATGCAGCGCACGACAATTCGCGGCGACTATGCGTTGGGGCGCAGGCTTGACGGCGCGGCGAGGCCCGATTTCGACGTGTGACGATTTTTTCAGATGGAGAGGCAAATGGGCAGATTTTCAGGCAAGGTCGCCGTGGTGACGGGCGGTTCAAGCGGCATTGGCGCGGCGATTGCAGCGCGGCTGGCCGGCGAGGGTGCCCAGGTGTTGATCGCCGACCGCAACGCGCCGGCTTTGCTGGCCGAGGGCATGCTATTTTGCCAGACCGATGTCACCAGCAGCGAACAGGTTGGCAAGGCACTTGCGGAGGCGCAGACGAAGTGGGGCAGGCTCGATATTCTGGTCAATAATGCCGGGGTCGGTGCGCTCGCCATGACCGAGGACATGGACGAGGCGCTGTGGGATCATGTCTTTGCAGTCAACACCCGCGCAGTCTTCCTGTGCTGCCGCGCGGCGATACCGATGATGCGCGCAAATCCCGGCGGCAGCAGCGGGGCGATCGTCAACATTGCCTCGATCTCGGGCCTGCTCGGCGACTACGGCATGAGCGCCTACAATGCTTCGAAAGGCGCGGTGGTGAACCTTACCCGCTCTCTGGCGCTGGAGACAGCGCAATATGGCATTCGCGTCAATGCCGTCTGCCCCGGCCTGATCGACACACCGATGAGCGCGCCCGGGCTGCAGCGGCAGGAAGACCTCGATTTCTGGCTTGAGCGCATTCCCTTGGGCAGGCGCGGTTTGCCAGCGGAAATGGCCTCGGTTGCGGCCTTCCTCGCCTCAGACGATGCATCCTATGTGACGGGCACGAACATTGCTGCTGATGGCGGCGTGACTGCCCATACCGGCCAGCCCAATTTTCCCGCACGCCGCGCCCGGCGCCAGCAATAGGTTCAGGGCGCCTTGCGGCTGCGCGAGGCGGCCACCACCGCATCGTCAAAGCGGCCGCGGATGAACAGCGTGACGCGTTCTTCAAGGTCGGCATCGCTTGGCGGCGCGGCATCCCAATTGGTGTAGGTCATGATCGGATGGCTACCGAGCGCCAGATCGCAAAACAGTTCGGCGGAACGCGCATGGTCGCCCGGCGGAATCAGTCCCGCTGCTTCGCAGCCTTCAAGCAGTTTGGCGATATTGCGGCGGAACCGGGCATAGATCGAGGTGGCGACCGACTGCATGAATTCCGGGAAACGGGTACTCTCGGCAATCATAAGCCGCATCAGTCCGATAGATTTTTCGCGGTAGGTCACCCGGCAGGCATAGCGCGCGCCGCGCAGCAAGGCATCGGCCAGCGTGTCGCCGGGCTCGACCCCGGGCGGTTCGATGGCCTGGCCTTCGTCGCGCGCGAAAATAACTTCGCGGAAAATCGCCTCCTTGTCGCCGAAGTGCTGGTAAATCGTGCGTGTCGCAACGCCCGCGCCTTTGGCGATATCGACCAGCGACGTCGCGGCGAAGCCCTGCGTCACAAACAGATGCGTGGCGATATCCATAACCAGCGCCTTGCGCCGCTCCAGCTCGGCAGCGGTAGGCCGACCGGCCTGGTTGAATGGCCTGTCTGCAGGCTTGGTCGTGCCCGAGCGCAGCGACGTTCCGCGTCCGGCGACGGACTCGCGCGGTTTTCTAATGCTCCCGGCTGAACGATTCATCGATGACGACCCCTCATTTGAATGCCATTCTGCTAGAACATTATCGCTTTGCCCGAAAGCGAAATTCCGGGCAGTGCGCGTCCCGACTCCAAGGTTCCCTTGACAGCCC
Organism: Novosphingobium sp.; assembly: GCA_031362485.1. Taxonomy (GTDB): domain Bacteria; phylum Pseudomonadota; class Alphaproteobacteria; order Sphingomonadales; family Sphingomonadaceae; genus Novosphingobium. The sequence continues at coordinate 1,742 of JANLSP010000656.1, read as the reverse complement.
CGGCAACTTGCCTAGTAAAATGCACCGGATGAAGTGCATTATGGCCATCGCCGCAGGTAGGGCGCGACCGGAATGCACTGTGCGATCAATGCCAACCGGCTGCTCCACGGCGTTGGCATAATGGTCCGGCCAGCAAGGAAGTGACCATGACCGATACGCTCCACCAACAGATCACCACCAACGATCTGATCGTCCATGCGCTGTCCTATGATCCCGAACGGCTGGTACTGATCGGCGTCGATGGGACACGGGTCACCGCGGGCGATATGCGCGATGCGATCAGCCGCATGCAGCAGCTTGTCGAAAGCCTCGATCCCCCGCCAACCCGCGCGGCTGTGCTTTCCAAAAACCGGATCGAATTCATCTATGCGACCAGCGGGCTCAGCTTTGCTGGCATTGTGCTGACCACGCTGCATCCGATGGGCGCGATCGAGGACTATCTCTACGTAATCGAGGATGCCGGCATCGATACGCTGGTCTATGATGCCGATCTCTTCGAGGCCATGGCCGCGCAGCTCAAGGCGCGCGCGCCGCAATTGCGGCACTTCCTTGCGATGGGCGCAGGCCAGGTCGGTCGCGATATCATCAGCGCAAGCGCGCAATTCACGCCCGCCCCGCTCAAGGTCAAACCAGCGAACCCCCAGGACCTGTCGCGCATTGCTTATTCGGGCGGGACGACCGGCAAGCCCAAAGGCATCATAACCACATTCGAAAGCGCCTATACTTCGGCCATTTTGCAACAGACCGAGTGGGAATGGCCCGACGAAATCCGCCACCTGATCTGCTCACCGCTGAGCCATGCGGGATCGGCGGTGCTCACCACGGTTCTGTCGCGCGGCGGCTGGATGATGGTGGTGCCTGCGTTCGAGCCGGTTGCCGTGATGCAGGCGATCCAGGACCACAAGCTCACATCTGCGCTGATGGTGCCCAGCATGGTCATCGCCCTGCTCGATCATCCCCGCTTTGCCGAATTTGACCTCTCCAGCCTCGAAGTGGTGTTCTACGGTGCCTCGGCCTTCCCGGCGGCACGGTTGAGGCAGGCGATCGAGCAGCTGGGGCCGATCTTCATGCAGTTTTACGGCCAGGCTGAAGCGCCAATGTCGGTCACGGTGATGAAGCGTGCCGATCATGATGTGTCCAATCCGGATCGGATCGCCGGTTGCGGCCGCCCGACCAGCCTCGTCCACCTTGCACTGATGGACGATGACATGAACGAAGTCGCAGACGGCGAGCCAGGCGAAATCTGCGTACGCGGCCCGCTGGTGATGGGCGGCTATCTGAACAAGCCCGAGGAGACCGCCGAGACCTTCAAGGGCGGCTGGCTGCATACTGGCGATGTCGCGATCCGCAGTCCCGACGGCTTCCTGCGCATTGTCGACCGCAAGAAGGACATGATCATTTCGGGCGGGTTCAACGTGTTCGCCCGCGAGATCGAGGATGTGCTTGTCGATCAGCCCGGCGTGCGTCAGGCGGCGGTGTTCGGCGTGCCGCATCCCAAATTCGGCGAAGCGGTCAAAGCCGTGGTCGTGCTGGAGCCGGGCGCGAGCATCACCGAAGCGGACCTGATTGCGGCAGTCCGCGCGCGCAAGGGCGCAGTCCAGGCGCCAAAGTCGGTCAGCTTTGTCGATGCGCTGCCGCTTTCGGCGGTCGGCAAGCCGGACAAGAAAGTGCTGCGGCTGCAATTCGCCGAATAAGTGCAATTTGCCTGACCCGGCTGGGTCAGGCAAAGTCGTTCAGCATCC
>JANLSP010000624.1:0-7970 GCA_031362485.1 Novosphingobium sp. | reverse complement strand
AGTGACGAGCCCGGCTGGTGCGAAATCTGGGTCGAAGACGACGGCATGGGCATCCCTGAAGAAGAGCGCACCCGCATCTTCGATCGGGGCGCGCGGCTGGACACCGGCAAACCGGGCACGGGCCTTGGCCTCGCCATCGTGCGCGATGTCGCCGAGATTTATGGCGGCACGGTGGAACTTGGCGAAAGCGAGGATCTGGGCGGGCTGCTGGTGAAGCTGCGGCTGCCTCGATCAGGCGCGTAATCGGTGCGCCGGTTTGCACTGCAGCGCGCGGCCACCCTTGCCTGTTTCGGGAATCCTGCCATCGTCTCTGGGCTGGGCAATCGGGAGGGATGTCTTGACAGGAAAATTCGATTTCGTCGTCGTTGGTGCAGGTTCCGCGGGGGCTGCGCTTGCTGCACGGCTGTCTGAAGACCCCGATGTCCGGGTGGCGCTGATTGAAGCGGGGGGCAGTCCGCCGCCGCACGAAGCCATTCCTGTTGCCTGCGCGAGCCTTCAGCTTGATCCCGCGACCGACTGGATGTTCACTGCTGACCCCGGCAAAGGCGGGCGAGGTTTCAAGAACCGGCGCATGCCAGTGCCGCGCGGGCGGATGCTGGGTGGCTCTTCGGGCATCAACTACATGGCATGGGTGCGCGGTCATCCGGGTGATTACGACAATTGGGAGCGGCTCGGCGCGACTGGCTGGAGCCATGCCGATGTGCTCCCATGCTTCAGGCGCATGGAGGATCTGGCCCCGAGCAATGAGATCACGATCAATCCGGAATCACACGGCACCGGCGGACCGGTTGGGGTGGCGGTGCGTTCGCCAGTGCTCCCCGCTTCGCGCGACTTTGTGGCGGCGGCTAATGCCTCGGGGATTCCTCAGGGTGACTATAATGGCACCGACCGGAGCAGGACCACGGGCGTCGCCTCGCTGATGCAGACCAATACCCGGGCCGGCAGGCGCTCAAGCACCTTTCACGCCTATCTCGAAAACTCCGCCGGATTGCGACCGAACCTGACGATCATTGCCGATGCTCTGGTCACCCGCCTGGTTCTCGATGGAGCCGATGACCGGCTCGCTGCCAGCGCGGTCGAATACCGCGATGCCGCAGGGGCGGTTCATGTTGCGCATGCCTCGCGCGAAGTGATCCTCAGTGCGGGGGCAGTCGGTTCACCACATCTGCTCATGCTTTCAGGCATCGGACCGCGCCGCGAACTGGAGGCGGCCGGAATTGCCTGCAAACTGGATCTTCCGGACGTCGGCAAACACCTCAAGGATCATGTTCAGTCCCTGCTGCATTTTCCCGCCCCTGGCATCGGAGTCTCCATGCTCGAAGTCGGGCTCTCGCTTGGCCCCGATGCCCTGCGCGCGCCGGCCGGGCCACTGCCCGCCGACCCCGCTGATGATGTGCATCTCGGACCAGAGCTTGCCGGGCTGAAGGCTGAAGCCGAGCGGCGTTTTGCCGAATGGGCAGAAACGGGGAGCAGCCTCATTTCCTCGTCGCTTTACGACGCGGTTGCCTTCTTTTCGACCGGCCTCGGCGACGATCACAGCCATGATGCGCAGATCGGCTTTGTGCCTTGCGGCTATAATGCCGACATCATCGGCGGTTGCATTAACATAGACCTTGAGCAGATGATGGAAGACCCGGAGCAAGTTCTTGCTCCGCAATCAGAATCCATTCTGTTCCTCGCCAGCAACGCCATTCCGCGCAGCGAAGGCGAAATCATCATCGAAAGCGCCGATCCGGCTATACCGCCAGCTATTCATATGAATTATTTCGCCGATCCGCATGACCTCAAAGTCATGGTTGCCATCATGCGCCGGGCGCTGGACCTTGCCGCCAAATGGCCGGGGCCCGGCCAGCTTGGCGAATGGCGCGTCCCGCCGAAACTGGCCGAGCTGCATGGCCATGTGCCCGGCAGCCCGCCCAGCGATGCGCTGCTCGAGAGCTTCGCGCTGCATTTTGCCATGACTGTCTATCACTTGTCCTGCACCTGCCGGATCGGCAGCGTCGTCGATCCGAGATTGCGTGTCTTCGGGGTCGAGCGGCTGCGGGTTGCCGATGCCAGCATCATGCCCGAACTCGTCAGCGGCAATACGAATGCGACATCGATCATGATCGGCGAGCGGGCTGCCGACCTGATCGCCCAGGATCATGACGTGAAAATGACTTGCGTTGCCGCCTGATCAGCCCCCGCCCGCGCCGTCGGCCGCCGCGCGGTTGGCCAGTCATCCACATCGAAGGCCCAATCCCGGCAGAGGGTCAGTCGTCGCCGGCAAGGCCTGTGCTTCCCTTGCCGACCGGCCGTCAACCGGCAGCAAAATTCGACATTCCCATACGTTGGCAAACAGACATACTTAACCGTTCCGCCCTAAACGATCCAATCGCCCCAGCAAGGATCGCGAAAGAGCAATGTCAAATGATACCGGGAACATCGCCGATCTCGCAGCAGAAGCCCGAGCTTGTGCCTCGGTACAATGGCACGCGCGCGTTCCGCCATCGTGGATCCAAGCCAAGCCGTCCGTCGCTGCTGGCGGGACCGAAAGGCTTGCTGCATTCAAGCCCGACGAACACGGTCGGCTATGCACGCTTCAACGGCTGGACGTCCTCGATACGGCAGCGGAAGAACCATTCGAAGGCATTGTCGCGCTGGTCAAGCAAGTCTTGAATGTTCCGATTTGCGCTATTTCTCTGGTCGACAAGGACAGGCAATGGTTCAAAGCTCAACGAGGTCTCGAGGTCGAGGAGACGGCGCGGGATATTTCCTTTTGCAGGCATACCATCACTTCGATGGCGCCGTACATTGTCAGCGACGCCACAAAGGATTCGCGGTTCGCTGATAACCCGCTTGTGACTGGTGGGCCAAAGATACGCAGCTACGCGGGCATTCCGCTTACCACTCCCGATGGATATAACGTCGGGAGCCTTTGCGTGATCGACACCAATCCAAGGATATTCTCTGACGACGACATTTCCATATTGCGAAATTTTGCCAGAGTCGTGAGCGGGGAACTCGAACTGCGTCAGATCGCGTCGATCGACTTGCTGACGGGGGCACTGAGCAGGCGTGCCTGGTTCGATATTGCCGAAGCTGAGGTGATGCGCTCGGCGCGCCATTCCAGAGCGCTTTCACTCCTCGTGATCGACATAGACAATTTCAAGGCCATCAACGACACCTTTGGGCACACCAAGGGAGACATGGTAATCAGGCAAGTGGCGCAGGTGGCTCAATCGCAATTGCGACGGTCCGATTCCTTTGGTCGGTTCGGGGGAGAAGAATTTGTCTGTGTGCTGCCCGAGACAGAGTTGGCAGACGCCTTGGCACTTGCCGAACGCATTCGGCTGGCAATATCGCAGAATCTGCTGGATTGCCTTGAAGGCCAAAGGTGCACCGTGAGCATCGGCGTATCCAGTGTTGGCCCCGGGGAAGCAGACATCGTGCCTGCATTTGAGCGTGCCGATGGTGCCCTGTATCTCGCCAAGCAGTCGGGCCGTGACCGAATTCAAAGTGCAGAGGTTTGCGTGCTACAAACGGCCGCCCGAAGGGTTGCTTAGGGCTTCAGTACCTACGCCTAGCCCCCGTTCGCCGCTTGCTCGTGGTGGCGGATCACTTCATCTATGACAAAGCGGATGAACTTCTCGCCGAAGTCAGGATCAAGGTGCGCTTCCGCAGCGAGCGCTCTCAGCCGGGCGATCTGGCGTTCCTCGCGCGCGGGGTCGGAAGGGGGCAAGCTGTTTTGCGCCTTGTAGGCGCCCACGGCCTTGGTGATGCGGAAGCGTTCGGCCAGCATGTGGATCAGCGCGGCATCGATATTGTCGATGCTGGCGCGAAAGCTGGCCAAAGTGGAATCAAGCGTCGCCGCGGGAGCTTTTTCGGTCATTCCGCCCGGCTAGCATGACATTTTGCTTATGGCCATTGCCCGCTTTGCACTTGCCTTCCGCGCAGCGGCGCGCAATGCGGCTTGGCCATGACTGCCGATATCATCTCCCTTCGTCCCCGCGCCGCTGAGGCCTCGCTCAACCCGATGCTGGTCCTGACCGCGCCGGGCATGAACAGCGTCAACGCGGTGATCCTTGACCGGATGCAGAGCGAAATTCCGTTGATCCCGGCGCTCGCCGGCCATCTCATTTCGGGCGGAGGCAAGCGTCTGCGCCCAATGCTCACTGTAGCCTCAGCTGAGCTGTGCGATTATCACGGCACGCGCCATCACAAGCTCGCCGCTGCGGTCGAATTCATCCACACCGCCACCTTGCTGCACGACGATGTCGTCGATGGCTCGGACCTGCGGCGCGGCAAGGAGACCGCCAATATCGTCTTTGGCAATCCCGCCACCGTGCTGGTTGGCGATTTCCTGTTCAGCCGCGCGTTTGAGCTGATGGTCGAGGACGGCAGCCTCAAGGTGCTGAAAATCCTCAGCCATGCCTCTGCGGTCATCGCCGAAGGCGAAGTCGATCAGTTGACTGCCCAGCGCCATATCGAAACCAGCGAAGAGCGGTATCTTGGCATCATCGGCGCCAAGACAGCCGCGCTGTTCGCCGCCGCCACCCGTATCGCCGCCGTGGTCGCCGAACGCAGCGAGGCTGAGGAACGGGCGCTAGAGGATTATGGCCGCAATCTCGGCATTGCTTTCCAGCTGGTCGACGATGCCATCGACTACGATTCCGAAAGCGCCGAAATGGGCAAGGGCAAAGGCGACGATTTTCGCGACGGCAAGATGACCCTGCCGGTGATTCTCGCCTATGCGCGCGGCAATGCGGAGGAACGCCAGTTCTGGCAGGACGCGATCGCCGGTTTCCGGACCGAGGATGAAGACCTCGCCCACGCTGTGTCGCTGATCGGCCGCCATGATGCGGTCAGCGCCACGCGCGACCGGGCGCGGCATTATGCCCGGCGGGCGATCGATGCGATTGCCGGCTTCCCCGCCTGCGAGGCGCGCAGTGCGATGGCCGAAGCCGCAGAGTTTGCGGTTTCGCGGCGCTATTGAAGCCTACTGAACCGGAATCATCAGATGCGCATAAGGTGTCCCGGACCACATGACATAGGGTTGGGCCGTGTCGGGACTGGGCCCCGACGGATAGCCTTTCAGCGCTTTTTCCGACCCCACGATCATCACATGCGGCCCGGTCCTTACCCAGTCGCTGCCTTCGGTCGGCTTGCTGGCGAACGGGTCAGTGTTGCTGGCGTCGGTGCCGCCGGCGAGCATGTATATGAAGCCCGGGGTCTCCGTTGCGGGCGGCTCGTGTTTCATCCATGCCATTGCCCATTCCATAGCGTTAGCGTCCATGCACATCGGATCGGGGCCGGGCGTCACCGGATTGTCGGGCATGCAGGTGAAGCCGTTCGAGCCTTCCCTGATCGTCTTCATAGACCCGTCGGCTCCGGCAGTGACGATTGCCGCCTTCGCGGAAACGGCAGCCGGCGCGGCCGCCATCGCGCTCGCTATAGGGTCATCCGCCTTGGCAAATGCGGCCTCGCTGGCAACGGGGCTATTGCCTGCCTTTTCCTGCGAACAGGCTGCGAGCAGGGGGACTGCAGCAAGGGCTGCAAGAGCGGGAGCGAACAATCGCGGCATCGGCTTCTCCTTCCATTTGGCGGTGCACTTCCTTCTCAGTCATTTCAGCCATGGATTATTGGCCCGCGGCTATTCCCTTAGCGAAAGTCGGCCCTGGGCAAAGGCGGTGCGGCAGTCGGTGGCATCGTGCTTGATGTCTGAATCGAGCAGCGGAGTTGAAGTCATGCCCGCACCGGCAAAACGCTTGTCATCGCACTCGCCATCTCGGGAAAATTTGCCGTTATCGTCGCCCCACATGATGCGGTCCACGCCGCTGCGACCTGCGGCCGGGGCAGGGGCGGCCGAAGCGAACGTCAGGCGCTTCTGGGAATAGGCCGCGCGGCAATCGGTGGCGTCGTGGCCGACATCGGATTCCAGCAGCGGCGTGTCGGTCATGCCATCCCCGCTGAAGCGCTTGTCATCACATTCGCCGTCGCGGGAGAACTTGCTGGCATCGTCGCCGAAATCGATGCCCGGGGCTGCAGCTTGCACAGGTGCCGCGGCATTGGCGGCAGGGCTGGCTGCCTCGTTGCGCCCGCCCGAGCCCGGAACGGAAAGAGCAGCCTGGGGCTTTGCCGGCTCGCTGCCTAACTCGCCCTTCTGACTGCATCCGCCCAGCGCCAGCAAGGCAGGAAACAGGCAGCAAAACAGTCCGTTCGTCTGGTTGACACCCACGGCAACACCCCCTTTGCAGCAAACAGTCAGACAACAGATTAGGCTATCGCGGCGCGCAAGCAAGTATTTGCGCTTGAATCTTTGCGGCTGGGCCAGCAAGCCACCGCGGTGAACTCCGCCCGCGCAGCCCCGCCGCAAGATCTGCCCATCGCGGCTGTGCTGCCAGACCTGCTTGCCGCCTTGCGCGCTGGCAGCAGTGCCGTACTCATTGCCCCGCCGGGCGCGGGCAAGACCACGGCGGCAGCGCCCGCGCTGCTCGATCAGCCCTGGTGCTCGGGCACAGTGATCCTGCTCTCGCCGCGCCGGGTCGCGGCGCGCGCTGCCGCAGAAAGGATGGCCGAATTGCTCGGCGAGAGCGCGGGCGAGACAGTCGGCTATCTTACCCGACTGGACAGCAAGCGCTCAGGCAAGACCCGGATTCTGGTGATGACCGAGGCGATTTTCGTGTCGACCATTGTGGCGGATCCAGAACTGGCGGGTGTGTCAGCGGTACTGTTCGACGAGGCGCATGAGCGGCACCTCGATAGCGATCTCGGGCTCGCTCTGTCGATCGAGTGCCAGTCCGTGCTTCGTGTAGATCTGCTTCTGATGGTCTTGTCGGCGAGGTTCGATGGCGCGCGCTTTGCCGCCCTGCTGGGAAATGCACCGGTCATTGAAAGCGCGGGCAAGGCATACCCGCTGGCGATCCGCTGGCTGGGCGCGCGGCCCGAGCTGCGGCTGGAAGATGCGATGACTTCGGCGCTGCTGGCGGCATGGCGCGATGAGACGGGCGATGTTCTGGCCTTCCTGCCGGGCGTCGGCGAAATTGGCCGCACGGCTGAACGTCTTGCTGACAAACTGCCGGGCGCCCTGGTGCTGCCCTTGCACGGCCAATGCGATCCCGCCGCGCAGCGCGTGGCGATCCGCCCCGACTCAGGCGGCCGCCGCCGCATTGTGCTGGCCACGGCGATTGCCGAAACTTCGCTGACGCTGGGGGGTGTATCTGTGGTGGTCGATGCGGGCCTGTCGCGCCGGGCCGAGTTCGACAAAGCGGCGGGCGTCACGCGGCTGGTGACGCATCGTGCCAGCCAGGCTGCGGCAGCCCAGCGTGCCGGGCGAGCGGCGCGGCAGGGACCAGGCGTCGCCTATCGGCTGTGGGAGGAGGCAAGCCATTCCGGCCGGCCGCAGTTCGATCCTCCCGAGATGCTCACTTCCGACCTCGCGCCGCTGCGGCTCAGCCTGGCGCGTTGGGGCGCGGGCGATGCCGCAGCGATGGCCTGGCTCGATCCGCCGCCCGCTGCAGCATTGGCTGCAGCAAATGCTAAATTACAGCAACTTGGCGCACTCGATGCGTTGGGCAAGATCACTGTGCATGGCCACGCCATGGCGAGCCTGCCGATGATGCCGGAACTGGCCCACATGTTGCTTTTTGCTGCGCAGCATAAGGCGGAGACCAGTGCAGCAAAGTTGGCGCTGCTGCTTCAGGAACGAGGGCTGGGCGGGCGCAGTGATGATCTCGCCTGGCGGCTGGAGAGGTGGGATAGCGATCCCTCGGCAAGAGCGGAGGCATCGCGCAAGATGGCGGCGCGCTGGGCGAAAGCGGCGGGGAAGCTAGCCGAAGCACCACCGCAAACGCAGCCGCCTCTCGCCATCCTCCTCGCCGAAGCCTTTCCGGATAACATCGCCAAGCGCCGATCCGCATCGGGCGAGGAATGGCTCACAACCGGCGGCAGGGGGCTGCGGCTTGACCCCGCCTCGCCTTTGGCGCGCGCCG
>JANLSP010000568.1:0-2203 GCA_031362485.1 Novosphingobium sp. | reverse complement strand
CTCCTTGATCAACCTCACTGCCTCGAGCTTAAACTCGCGCGTAAACTTCCTTCGTTCCATGTTGGTCCTCCAGTTCGATAAAACACCTTTTCTTGGTGTCCATCAAACCGGCAGCAGGCCAGTCCGGCGAAGTCTTGCCATTCGCCCGTTTCAGACAACCAGGACCAATCGCCACGCAAAGGCACCTGAACCATCGCCGCTTCGTTCAACAGGATTTCCTCAGCAACGTCATCGTCGGCCTGATCGACGCTGGTCACGAAAAACCGGGAGATAAAAAGCCTGAGGTCACTCGAAGGCTCGAAGTTCCTGACAACCGGCAACCGCGCATCAATGCCCATAGCTGGTGCAACTGTAGTCATGATGTGGCCCCCCACCGTGAGTGATGACGGGAGACGAATGCCTAATTACTCGCGGCACGTTCGGATCCCGGATGCCGTCGAATCTATGGATCGGGGATGATGCGGCCTATTGCCTTTATAGGCATGTGCCGCGTGTCTGCCGAAACTTGCTGCCGATTCAACGCAATGCTGGACGCCATGCCTCTGGCTGCGTAACCTTGACCAGTCGCCGTCCGGCTATCCGGGGGGCGGCTCATTGCAAGCACGGGGGCGGGGCTTGAGATTGTTATTGATCGACGACCATCCCTTGTTCGCAGAGGGCTTTCAGGCGATGGTGGCGCGGCATCGACCCGATTGGCAGTTTGACACCGCTGGGACTGGCGAAGAAGCAATGCGCAGGCTTGCCGAGCAGCCGCCTGAACTGATTGTCCTGGACATTTTCCTTCCCGATCAAGACGGGTTCGAGCTGATCCAACGCCTCAAGACCTGGGCGCCGACGCTTCCGGTAATTTTCGTGTCGGGCCGCGATCATGCGGCGATGGCGGTGCGGGCCAGAGCCAGTCCGGCCAATGGCTTTATCCCCAAGACGACCCCGCCCGAGCAGTTTATCGAATTGATCGAGGCGGCTCTGGCCGGGCGCGGGGCGTGGCCCGGCGGCGAAACCGGCGCAAGCCCGCCGCAGCTCACCCCGCGCCAGGCCGAGGTTCTCGAGCTGCTCGCGGCCGGCCACGGCAACAAGGAAATCCGCTACCGGCTGGGAATTGCCGAGCGAACGGTGCGTGCCCACCTCACCGAGCTGTTTCAGCTGCTTGGTGTGCACGGGCGCATGCCAGCGGTGATCAAGGCGCGCGATCTGGGAATGATCGAATGATTGATCGGACGATCGACCCGATCAAGGCGGCGATGATTCGCACGCTGATGCTGCAAATCCCCAGTCAGACGGGCGCTGGCGTTGTCGTGGCCAGCTACATGGTCGGCACGGCGTGGGCGTTCAGTTCGACCGTCTCAATTGTCGCGTGGGGCGCGGCCGCGGTCTTCTATGTGGGGCTGCGCTTCACCATCAGTCGAGCCTTCATCCGTCGCGAGCCGTTGGACGAGGAGGTGCCGCGCTGGGCAGAGCGGTATGTCTATTCAATGCTTTTTGCCGGCATCATGTATGGTGCCGCTTTCCTGCTGTTCGCGCACCCCGATCAGCCGATCACCATCGCACTGACCCTTGCCCCGATCTATTCGGTTGCGGCGGGCAGCACGCCGGCCTGCGCCTATCACCCGCCCGCGATTCTGGGCGCAATCATTCCTTGTTTCGCCGCTGTGCTCGGCAAATTGCTGTGGACCGGCGAGTTCGAATACATCCTGCTCGGCACTGCCTCAGCGCTGTATGGCGTCACCATGATCGGCTATTGCCGGGTCCAGGCCCGCACGCTTGAGGATGGTTTCCGCATCCGGTTCGAGAATGTGCAACTGGTCGAGCAATTGCGTGTCGAAAAGACCGCTGCTGAAGCGGCGCGCCAGGCTGCCGAACAGGCAAACCTCGCCAAATCACAGTTCCTCGCCGCCGCCAGCCATGATCTGCGCCAGCCGCTTTACGCGCTCGGGCTGTTCTCCTCGTCACTCGAGCAACTGCGCCTCGATAGCGGCGGGCGCGATGTGGTGCGCCGGATTCAGGATAGCATCGGGGCGATGGAAAGCTCGTTCGAAGGGCTGCTGGATCTTTCCAAGCTCGAGGCCGGTATCGTCAAGCCGCGGCTTGAGGCGGTCGACGTCGACGCGATGTTCGACCGGATCAGCCAGGTGTTCCTCCCACTGCGATCGAGCGCGGGCTTGAGCTGCGCGTTCGGTCCAATGGCGAACGCGTGCTGAGCGAT
>JANLSP010000525.1:0-13615 GCA_031362485.1 Novosphingobium sp. | reverse complement strand
GCAGGTCAATGAGTGCAAAAGTGCTGCGCAGCGACGCCGGCGGCCTGTGCACGCTGACGCTCAGCCGCCCCGACAAGCTCAACGCGCTCGATACCGCGCTGTTCCGCGAACTCGACGCGCACCTCGCCGCGCTGGAAACTCAGACCGACCGTATAGGCTGCGTCGTGCTGCGCGGGGCAGGCCGGGCCTTTTGCGCCGGGGCAGATCTGGGCGCGGTCGATAGCACGCTGGGCCCGCTAAAGCCCAAGATCATCGAGCGGCTGTCGCGCTTGCCCCAGCCGACGATCGCCGCGGTCCACGGCGTCTGCTTCACGGGCGCGCTCGAACTGGCGCTCGCCTGTGATTTCATACTCGCCGACGGGAGCGCGCGCTTTGCCGATACCCACGGCAAATGGGGGCTGGTCGGCGCATGGGGCATGTCGCAGCGTCTGCCACGGCGAATCGGCGCTGCGGCGGCAAAGACCTTGATGTTCACCGCCCGCACGGTGGCTGCCGAAGAGGCCAAGGCACTGGGCCTGATCGACGTGCTCGCTGAGGCGGACGCTCTCGACGCGATAATTGCCGAATTTTCAGGAATGATCCTTGCCAACTCTTGGCATACCAATATGGAAACCAAGAAGCTGATGCTCGCAACCGAGGGCATGGCGCTGCCAGAGGCGCTGGCGCACGGACAATACCACTACCCGGGCTTCGCGGCCGACTATGAGGAACGCGTCGCGACGTTCGGAAAGAAATAACGAAAGAGGACAAGCAAAGGCCATGTGGCACGAACTGACATCGGAACAGGAACTGCTGCGCGATACCACGTCGCGCTATCTGGCAGACAAGGCTTCGCTCGCAAAGCAGCGCAAGATGCGCGATGACCCGATGGGCTTCGAGCCCGGTTACTGGACTGGCGGCGCAGAGCTGGGCTGGACCATGCTGCTGGCGAGCGAGGAAGTCGGCGGCGGCAGTGTCAGCGGGCGCGGCCTCGTCGATCTCGCGATGCTTGCCTACGAGTTCGGCAAGAATGCCGCGCCCGGCCCGCTGGTCGATTGCAATGTGGCGGTGCTGGCGCTGGGCGGCCAGCCGGGCGACTTGCAGCAACAAGTGCTGGGAGAACTGCTCACCGGCCAGACTATTGTTTCCTCGTGTCTGGGCGCCGCGCCGTGGCAATTGCCGGGTGAGGCCAGCATCAGCATCCGTCAGGATGGCGGCGATCTGGTGATCGACGGCACCATCAAACCGGTCGAATCGGGCGCACATGCGGGCTATCTGCTGGTTACTGGTGCGAGCGGGAGCGGCATGACACAGGCGCTGGTGCCAGTCGGCACGCCGGGCGTGACGATCAAGCCGCTGAAAGGCATCGATGTGTCGCGGCGCTTTGCCAAAGTGACTTTCGAAGGGGCGCGCGTGCCCGCTACTGCCCTTTTGGGCAGTTTCGCCGGCGCCGATGCGGCGGTAACCCGTCAAGTGCAACATGCGGCCGTAATCCTCGCGGCCGAATCTGTCGGCGCGATGGATGCAGCTTTTGACATGACTCTCGACTGGACGTTCAACCGCTACACATTCGGCCGCGCGCTCGCCTCCTATCAGGCGCTCAAGCACCGCATGGCCGACATGAAGTCCTGGCTCGAGGCGAGCCACGCAATCAGCGATGCAGCCGCCGAAGCTGTCGCTGACGGTGGCCACAATGCGGCGGAGCTGGCAAGTTCGGCCAAGAGCTATATCGGCGTGCAGGGGCCGGAATTGTGCCAGGAAGGCGTGCAGCTGCATGGCGGCATCGGCGTCACTTACGAGCATGATCTGCACTTTTATTTGCGCCGGGTGACACTGAATGCCCTGCTCTTCGGCACACCTGGGCAGCATCGGCGGATGCTTGCCGCGCTTGAGATCGGTCAGGAGAAAGCAGCATGAGCGAGCAGCTTGAAAACGTCGAAGATTTCCGCGCCCGTGCCCGCGCGTGGATCAAGGCCAATCTCGGCCCGATGCAGGGCTGGGACAAAAGCCAGCACTGCGAGAACGATGAAGAGGAACTGAAGGCCGTTGCGCGCGATCGTGCCTTGCAGCGCAAGATATTCGACGGCGGATTTGCCGGGATCTGCTTTCCCAAAGAATACGGCGGACAAGGTCTGACCCCCGATCACAACCGCGTATTCAACGAGGCACTGGCCGGTCACGAATATCCTTCGCGGTTTTCAGTGCCGACTTTCAGCCCTTGTGCCTCCACCCTGTTGGAATTCGCGACGCCCGAGCAGAAGGCGGCCCACTTGCCGGCGATCCTGAAGGGCGATGAGGTCTGGGTGCAGCTTTTGTCCGAACCTGGCGGTGGATCGGACGTCGCCGGCATTTCGACAGGCGCCGTGAGAGACGCGAATGGCGACTGGATCGTCAACGGCTCAAAGGTCTGGACCTCGCGCGCCTGGTGGGCGGATTGGGGACTGATGCTGGTGCGCACCAACTGGGATGTGCCCAAGCATCAGGGCATGACCGTGTTCATCCTGCCGCTGCACCAGCCAAACATCGAAATCCACCGCATCGAGCGGCTCAATGGCGAGAGCGAGGCCTGCCAGGAATTCTTCACCGACGTGCACGTGCCCGACAGCGACCGCATGGGCGAGATTGACGCCGGCTGGACCATCGGTCAGCGCTGGATGTATCATGAGCGGCTGGGCCACAATTCGCCCTATGTCACCCATCCGATCGGCCTCAAGCAGGTCATGGAGCAGGAGACTTCGACGGTCGCCATCGCGCGCAAGGCCGGGCGCCTGAACGATCCAGCCGCTCGCGAACTGATCGGCGAGCACCGCGCGCTGGGCCTTATCACCCAGCACCTGCAAAAGCGCATCGCCAGCGCTGCGGCATCGGGCAAGGGTAATTCCGATCTGTCCTCGGTCGACCGGGTGTTCCGCGCAGTCGCCGGCATTCGCCGGTCAACCATTTCCTATGAACTGGCAGGCGCAGGCGCTTCGGTGTGGGACGAGGATGAGGAAGGTGCAACCGAGTCGGTCGGCATGAATTTCCTGCTGCGCCAGGCCGCTGCAATCGGCGGCGGCACCACCGAGATTTCGCGCAACGTGGTGGCCGAGCGCGTGCTGGGTATGCCGCGCGAGACATCGGGCGACAAGGGCGTGGCCTACCGCGACATCCCCAAAGGGCCCAAGCGGGCCGGTTAGGCCGAAGGATCCCAAGCGGGCGGGATGTTTGCTGGATTAGCGATTTGGCAAGGAGCCCGGGGTTATGACCGGACGCCATGAACGTGCAGTCCTCAGATTTCAGCATTTCGCCCGCTGCCAGCGGTCTGCTGCCCGGCGCCGGGCGTGCGCAATTCGGCCAGGCATCGGCCAGCGCCTTCAGCATGAAGTGGTCTGCGCTGCATGATGCGGCAGGCGTGGTTGCGGCGCTCGCCGGCCTTGCGCCTGAAGCAATGGACGCGCGGCTTCGCGCTTTTCCCGCTTCCATCCGCGATTGCGGTGGCTGGCGGCGCGATCTGGCCGAACAAAGCCTTGCCGATCTCACCGCAGTCATGGAGCCGGGCATTACCGCGTTGCTGTCGGTCAATGCCCGCGGCGCCGATCCCGCAGTGCCTGCGCTGGCGCTTTGGCAGGAATTCTGCGCGGCGCGCGAAGCCATGCTGGCGCTGCTCCCGTCTGCCGGGGCGCTGGGTCAGCGTCGCCCCGCCTGAGCGCTTGAAAGTTCGCTCTATGTTCCCAATAAGGGCGCATGGCCGAGACTGATTCGATCTTGACCAATTCTGCCGAACTGCGCGCTGCACTCGGCGTCGCGCGCGGCATTTCGCGGCTCTTCGCCCGCAACGACATATGGTGCCTGCCGGAAATGCCTCTGCGCAACAGTCGCCGCGCCGACCTGATGGGGATCGACGCCAAGGGCCAGGTGATCATCGTCGAGATCAAGGTCAGCCGCGCGGACTTGCTGGGCGATGCGAAATGGCCCGAATATCTGGACTATTGCGATCGGTTCTTCTGGGGCCTGCCACCCGGACTCGACCCTGCGCCGCTGGAGCGGGAAGCGTTCCTGCCCGAGCAGTGCGGTGTGATCGTTGCCGATGGCTATGATGCAGAAATCATCCGCCCGGCACCGACCCGCATGCTGGCCCCGGCGCGGCGCAGGGTCGAAGTCGAACGGCTCGCCCGCGCGGCACTGCGCCGGCTGGTGAGCAGCAGCGATCCGCAAGCCGGTGCCTGGGGAACATTGGGGGGAGAGTAGAATGCCATCACGCCGCGACGCCATCCGCATGGCCGACGGGGAACTGGCCGCCTATCTGGCAGAGCAGCGCCGGATCATCCTGGTCACCATCGGCCCCGATGGCATGCCGCATCCCATGCCGATGAATTACGGGGTGGATGAAACCGGCCGGGTGATCATCCTCACTTTCGCCAAGAGCCAGAAGGTCAAGAACCTGATGCGCGATCCGCGCGCCACTTTGCTGGTGGAGAGCGGCACGGCCTACCGCGAGCTTAAATCGGCGGTGCTCTATTGTCACACCGAGATCCTCACCGATCCCGCAGATGTCGCCGCATGCATGGGCCGCGTGCGCGCCAGCGATGCGATGCAGGCAAGCCTTTCGGCGCCAATGAGCGATCAGGTTCGCGCCTCGATGGCAAAGCGCGTGGCGCTGCGCTTCACGCCCTACCGGACGCTCACCTGGGATCATGGGAAGTTGGACGGGGTTTACTGACGGCTGCGCAAGGCTTCGAGCAAATGGCGCTTTTCGTGCGCGGCCAGCATCGGCCAGTCGGCGATCTCCCTGA
Organism: Novosphingobium sp.; assembly: GCA_031362485.1. Classification (GTDB taxonomy): domain Bacteria; phylum Pseudomonadota; class Alphaproteobacteria; order Sphingomonadales; family Sphingomonadaceae; genus Novosphingobium. The sequence goes on along the minus strand of JANLSP010000525.1, from coordinate 8,864 downwards.
GCGTCCGCTTGCAACCAAGGCACCAGCCGGTTGTCGCATCGATTCGGCAGGTGCTGTCGCAGGGGCTGGGCGGATCACGCATGGCGGGCCCGATAACACATTGCTGCGCTCCTGACTCGTATGGAAATGCCATTAAGCCGGGGCTCGCAATGCCGTCCTAATCTTCATGGCCAGTGCCCCTCCCACTTCCGCAACCCAATCGATCGTTGCAGCGCTCGGTGCCGGCAGCGGCATCGATATGACCGCGCTAGCCACCAACCTTGCCAATGCCCAGTTTGCCGCCCGCACCAACCGGCTGGCGACGCGGCTGGAGACGCTCGATAGGCAGATTTCCGCTGCCTCCGACCTTAAGAGCATGTTGACCGGGCTTTCGACCTCACTGGGCGAGCGCGTGCGGCAGGGCGATCTCTCGCCGCAACCACTGATGTCAAGCCCGGCGGTGGCAAAGGCCGCGCTGTCGGGATCGGCGCAGGTGCGCGGCAACTTCTCGCTCGAAGTGACTGCGCTGGCCAGCGCGCAGACGCTCTCCAGCCCAGCCTACGCCAGCGGCGCGAGTCCGGTCGGGTCGGGAACCCTCACCTTGCGCTTCGGCACGGCAACCAGCGGCGGCTTCACCGCCGATCCCGGCCAAACGGCGGTCGATGTCACGATTGCCAGCGGCGCGACGCTGGCCGATGTCGCCAGAGCGATCAACGCCAAAGGCGCTGGGGTCACCGCCTACCTCGCCCAGACCAACGCCGGCGCGCAGCTGGTGCTCAAAGGCGCGAGCGGCGAGGCCCAGGGCTTTGTCCTCGAAGCGGCAGAAGCGCCGGGCGATCCGGGCCTTGCCAACCTCGCCTGGACGCCGCCTGCCGCGCCCACTCGGCTGCTGTCCACCGCCGCTAATGCCGCCTTCAGTGTCGATGGCCTGGCGATGAGTGCGGCGAGCAACACCGTGGTCGATGCCATTCCAGGGGTCTCGCTGACGCTGACCGGCACCAACACCGGTGCGCCCGCACAAGTCACTTTCAGCGATCCGGCAGCATCGATCTCAGCCGCGATGCAGGACCTCACCGGCGCGCTCAACGAGATCGCCGCCACGCTCAATGCCGCCGCCGATCCCCAGTTCGGTGAACTGGCCCGAGATCCCGGCGCAATGAAGCTCAAACGCACGCTCGCCTCGCTGGCAGGCACTATCGTGATGCCGACGGCCGCGCAAGGCGCCCCTGCCACGCTCGCCGATCTGGGCCTTGCCACCCAGCGAGACGGGACATTCACGCTGGACGGCAAACGCCTGGCGGCGACCTTGAAGGCTGATGCAAGCGGCGCGGCGGCGATGTTCACCAATGGCCTGTTCGGCGTCTATGCCACCATCGATTCAATCGCGCGGCGCGCGGCCACCCCGGGCGATCCGGGCACGCTCGCCGGCTCGCTCACCCGCTATACCACCCAGCGCACCAAGGCGAGCGCCGACCAGTCCAAGCTGACTGAACAGCAGGAAACCTTGCGCGCGCAGCTGATACAGCGCTTCGCCGTCTCCGACAGCCGCATCGGCGTGTCGAAATCGACCCTGACGTTCCTGAAGAACCAGATTGCCGCCTGGAACGGAACGAGCAGATGATGGCCATACTCGCTATGCGTAATCCCAACGAAGCCTATCGCCGCGTGGATTTCGATGCGCGGGTTGCCGGTTCCGATCCGGCCCACCTTGTCGGCCTGTGCTACGAATCAGCTGCGACGGCGATGTCGCGCGCACTTCATGCCCATACCAGCGGCGACAATCAGGCCAAGAGCCAGGCGCTCACCCGTGCGCTGGCAGCAGTCACAGCCCTGCAACTGGGCGTGTCCGGCGATTGGGGCGTGGCAGGATCGCTGCGCCAATTCTATGGTGCGGTGCGCAAGACGCTGCTCGATAGTGCCCTGTCGTTCGATGCCGCAGCAGTCACCGCAGTCCGCGAAGATCTGCTTGAGATCGCCGCCGCACTGATTGCGGCAAAAACGGATTCATAATGGCGGCATGCAACGCGGCCAATATGGCGGAATTAGCCAGCCCTCCCCGCCGCTATTGCTCGAAATCGGATTGAACCCGCCAAGCCAGCCCGGCCAGATCGGCATAACCCCTAAGCGAAATCCGCTAGGGGGGTAACCATGGATCACAATAATAGTCTTATGCTCATCGACAGCGATTTTCGTCGGCGGGCCGCCTTTTGCCATGAATTGTCGGGCAGTGGCATCCACGTCGAACCTTTCGAGGATACCGGCGAGATGATGCTTCGCTGGCCACGTTCGGGCACCATTCTGGCCGAAGACGCCGACGACAACATCAACTCGCTGATCGAACACATGACCGAGGCGGGCTGCTGGCTTCCGGTGATCGCCTTTTGCGAACAGCCGACCACGGCCCGGGTGGTCCACGCCATCATGGACGGTGCGGTGGACTATATCGAGTGGCCGGCCAAGGCCGCTGCCATTGCCGCAACTCTGGCCGAGGTCGATTTGAACTCTGCCAAGATCGGCAGCCAGCGCCTGCGTGAGGCACGGGCACGCAGCCGGGTGCAGAAACTCACTCGGCGAGAGCGTGAGGTGCTCGCTGGCGTAGCCGCCGGCCTGTCAAACCGCAAGATCGGCGAAAAGCTCGCGATCAGCCCGCGCACCGTGGAAATTCACCGCGCCAACATGCTCACCAAGATGGGCGCGAACCATACCTCCGAAGCGATCCGCATCGCCATTGAGGCCGCGCTGGTCGCCTGAAGCCGGCTGTTTAACTTCCCCAGAGCCGGGACGCCACCACGCCCGGACCACCTGTCCGTCCCTCCCTGCTGACTTGCCTCTCACGGGAGGGGCGGAACTTCGTGGCTAGTCCAGCCGCACTGCCGCATGGCCAAGCGGACCATGGCCGCCACCAAAACCGGGAGCTGCCAGCAAAGCCGCACGCACGAAGTGCCGCGCGCGTTCAGTGGCCTCGACAAGTTCCAGCCCGGCTCCCAGCCCCACGGCAATCGCGCTGGCAAGCGTGCAGCCCGTGCCGTGGGTTTGCCGCGTCGCAATGCGCGCATCGCGCCAGACCAGATTCGGCAGGCCGGGGCGCACCAGCAGGTCTTCCACGATGTCACCTTCCGCGTCGCCGCCCTTGGCGAGATAGACAATGCCACGCCGCTCCATCGCGCGCGGACCGCCCAGCGCGGCGAGTTCGGGAATGTTGGGCGTGGTCAGCGTGGCCAGATGCATCAGCCGCTCGAACGCCGAAATAGTTTCCGCATCGGCCAGCACCCCGCCGCTGGTCGCCACCATCACGGGATCGAACACGATCGGCACGTCCAGCGCGTCCAGCCGCTCAGCAACGACCCGCGCAATCTCCGCCGAACCTAACATGCCGATCTTGACCGCATCGACCCCGATATCGCCCAGGCAGGCATCGATCTGCGCCGCGACCAGCTCGGGAGACAAGACTTCAATCGCATGGACACCGGTCGTGTCCTGCGCGGTAATCGCGGTAATCGCGGTCATCGCATAGCCGCCCAGTATGGTGACGGTCTTGATATCGGCCTGAATCCCTGCACCGCCGGAGGAATCTGAGCCGGCGATGATGAGGATGCGGGGTGGGATGATCATGGCCTGTTGGGGCTAGCTCGGCTGGTGGCCTTCGACAAGCGGGCGAGGCGATGCCCGCTCATTACACAGCCATCTCGACCGCCTGGCAAATGGAAGCCACAACTTCCTCGACTTCAGCGGCGTCGTCGCCTTCAGCCATGACGCGGATCACCGGCTCGGTGCCCGAGGGGCGAATCACCAGCCGGCCCCGGCCCGCCAGTCGCGCTTCGGCATCAGCAATGGCGGCCATGACGCTTGGTGCTTCGAGTGGCTTGCCGCCCGAAAAACGAACATTCCGGAGCAGTTGCGGCACCGGATCGAACAAATGGAGCAATTCGCTCGCCCGCTTGCCCGATTGCACCAGCGCGCCAAGCACTTGCAGCGCGGCGATGGTGCCGTCGCCGGTGGTCGCATGATCGAGCAGGATCATATGGCCTGACTGTTCGCCACCCAGATTGTAACCGCCTGCCTTCATTGCCTCGAGCACATAGCGGTCGCCCACTTTGGCGCGGACCAGGTCCAGCCCCTTGGCGGCCAGAAAACGTTCCAACCCGAGGTTCGACATCACCGTGGCAACCACTCCGCCACCTTTCAGCGCGCCCTGCTCGGCAAGCCGCGATCCGATCAGCGCCATGAGCTGGTCGCCGTCGACCGTCTGGCCTTTCTCGTCGACGACGATCAGCCGGTCGGCATCACCATCGAGCGCAATGCCGATATCCGCGCCTTCGGCTGCCACCGCTTCTTTTACCGCGCCAAGTGAGGTCGATCCGACTCCGTCGTTTATGTTCTTGCCATTGGGCGCAACGCCAATGGCGATCACTTCGGCGCCCAGTTCCCACATCGCGGAAGGCGCAACCTGATAAGCCGCACCATGCGCGCAATCGACCACGATCTTGAGGCCATCGAGGCGCACATCATCGGGCAATGAAGCCTTGACCGCGTGGATATAACGTCCGCGCGCATCGTCGATCCGCCGCGCCCGGCCGATATCTGGAGAGGGTGCCAGCGGCTGGCTGGCAGCAATCATCGCCTCGATCGCCAGTTCGTCCTCGTCGGACAATTTGAAGCCATCGGGGCCGAACAGCTTGATGCCGTTGTCCTCATAGGGGTTGTGGCTGGCGGAAATCATCACGCCAACGTCAGCGCGCATTTCGCGGGTGAGCAGCGCAACTGCCGGGGTCGGCATCGGCCCCAGCAGCACCACGTCCATGCCGACGCTGGTGAAACCGGCCACCATCGCGCTTTCGATCATATAACCCGAAAGCCGCGTGTCCTTGCCGATCACGACGCGGTGGCGGTGGCTGCCGCGAAGGAAACGCTTGCCCGCCGCCTGGCCGACTTTCATCGCCACTTCGGCGGTCATCACGCCCGCATTGGTGCGCCCGCGAATGCCGTCCGTGCCGAAATATCTGCGTGTCATGCGCCCTCGCCTGCGGCCTGCCCTTTGCCGCAATTGCCATGCCGCGAAGCGCCGCTAATGTCACCCCCTTCACAGCCGAATGGCGGGGAGATTGCATGACCGGGGAATCGCGCGCAGGCACGCTGCCGGATATTCGGGTCGCGGCTGGCTGGACGTTTGCCGGGCTGGCGGCGGGGCTGCTGTCGGGGCTTGCACTGCAAGCGAGCGCCCCATTGAGCTCATGGGCCAGCCCAGTGCTGGCAGTGACGGAGCCGGTCGGATCGCTGTGGCTCAAGGCCTTGCAGATGACCATCCTGCCGCTGGTTTCCGCGCTGATCTTCATCGGCGTGGTGCAAGCCGCGCAAACTGCCTCTGCCGGCGGCATGGCCCGGCGCACGCTGGCAATCTTTGCCGGCGTGTCGATTGCCGGAGCGCTTGTCTCTGTATTGCTCACGCCCATGCTGCTGCAGGCCTTTCCCGTGCCCGCAGGCGCAGCGGCGGCGCTGAGCGGCGAAAGTGCAGCGGGAGCAACGGCGCTTCCAGGGTTCGCCGATTTTCTTGGCGCGCTGATCCCGGCCAACGTGATCGAGGCGGCGGCAGGCGGCGCGATCCTGCCGGTGGTCTTGTTCATGGCATTGTTCGCGCTGGCTGCCTCACGCCTGGCGGAAGAGCCGGTCAGGATGCTCTACGCTCTGTTCGAGGCGATAGCCGGTGCGATGATGGTGGTCATCGGCTGGGTTCTGGCGCTTGCCCCGATCGGCGTTTTCGCGCTGGCGACGGGAGTTGCGGCACAAAGCGGAGCGGCGGTGGTCGCCCTGCTCGGCCACTATATCGTGATTGTCTCGATAGCCGGGGTGGCCGTGGTGGCAGGGGCCTATCTGCTGGCGATCCTCGCCGCGCGGCTGACTGCGCTGGCCTTCACCCGCGCCGTCCTGCCCGCACAGGCCGTTGCCATTTCGACGCAAAGCTCGCTCGCCAGCCTGCCGGCCATGCTCGCTGCCTGCCGCAGGCTGGGCCTGCGCGAAAGCAGCGCCGGTTTTGTCCTGCCGCTCGCCGTCGCGCTGCTACGCGCGACCAGTCCGGCAATGAACCTCGCGGTGGTGATCTATGTCGCCAGCATGACCGGAGTGGCGCTCACCCCCGCAGCAATGTCGGCAGGGATTGCCGTGTCGATGCTGGCCATGCTGGGCTCGCCCTCGCTGCCCGGCACGATCAGCTTTGTCGCCGCGACCGGCCCGATTGCGCTCGCCATGGGGGTGCCAATCGAGCCATTGGCGCTGCTGGTTGCGGTCGAAATGCTGCCCGACGTGGTGCGCACAGTGGGCAACGTGACGATGGACGTGGCCGTGACGGCGACGATCGACAAACGATCAGAGTGATTTCTGATAGACGTTGTACTGCCGGTTGATCTTGCTCTGAATGGCATCGGCAATTGCCACCATCCCCTGATTATCCTCAAGGATCCAGCCGATTTCCGAGCGGCGTGTGCGGTATTTTGTCGTCGCCACGCGGCGGATGTATTCGATCATCATGAAAGCAAGCTGACTGGCGAGGCGCGAACTTTGCAGCCGCTTGAGTACGCCCATCAGCGGCACGCGCATTTCGGCTGGCTTTGGCCGCCACAGCCACATAGCGATGCGCGCCCAGCCCAGCAGGGTGGGCTTTCCGCTGGGACGGTTGAATCGTTTCAGCGCCCGGTTGAAATCGGGAATGGTCATCATGAAGGCAACCGGCTCGCCGTCATACTCCGCGATACGGATCAGGTCCGGCTTGACCAGCGGCTTCAATGATTTGGCGGTATAGGCGATCTCGCTGGGAGTGAAGGGAACAAAGCCCCAGTTGTCCGACCAGGCATCGTTGAGGATGTGGCACAGGATGCCGACATCGCGATCGTAGTTGGCCATGTCGACTTTACGAATTACGATCCTCGGGTTCTTCTCTCCCGAGGCGACAATCCGGTTAACCAGGGGCGGAAAGCCGCCCGTGATATCGAGGTCATAGGTGTAGAGCCGTTTGACAAGGCTATAACCCGCACCTTCGATCCATGGCTGGTAGCGCGCGGCCTGGTGGCCCATCATATACATCGGCGAATGATCATGGCCCATGACCATCTGGCCTGGCTCTTCCCAGACTGACAGATTCATTGGCGCAAGCACCCGGGTCATGCCCTGCTCACGCAGCCAGAGCTCGGCGCGCTCAATCAGCAACCGGGCAACATTCTCATCCTGGGTTTCCAGCGCTCCCCAGTTGCCGGTTCCCGGGCCCATCCCCTGCTCGGCCGGCTGCGCCAGCGCGAGCTCGTCGATATGCGCGGAAATGCGACCGACGATACGACCCAGCGAGTAGGCAAGGAACAACTGCACCCGCGCGTGCTCGAAGAACGGGTTCTTGCCGGGCGTGACCTTGCCGAGCTCTTCCGAATAGAGATTGGGCACGAAATGTGGATCGCCGGCATTGATAGTAAACCCGAAATCGACCCATGCAGCGCGCCCGGCGTCGTCGGTCACCGCCGAAATGGTTACATCGCTCATGGATTGCCCCCCGGCCAGCTCAGCTGTCTTCGCCCGCCGCGCGGCGGCGTGGATGGCCGCTGGCGATCCCGCCGGACAATTGCTTCACCCATGGATGAATGCTGGCCACGTCCTCGTCATAGCCCAGGTTGAATACTGTCGGCGACCGGTGGGGCCGGTCCTTCTTCACGTAATAGGTGCGCAGGATCCGGTCCCAGGCATAGTTGGTAATGCCGAAGTTGCCGTCCTCGTCGAAATAGTGGTGCTCGTTGTGACGGGCCTTCTGGAACTGGACCCATTTCCACTTCGGCTTGAACGAGAGATGCTGGATGCAATGCATGTATTCGTAATAGCAGGTGGTGAGAATGCCCGTGGCGAGCGCCGCCGCAGCCCCGCCCGCCCCGCCGATCAACCAGCCAACCGGCAAGGTCGCCGCCGCGATTGTCGGCAATGTGGTGTGCAGCGCGCCGAACAGCACTTCGAGATGGTTCGGATCCTGGTGATGATCGTAATGGATACGCTTCCAGGTCGAAGCGAGCCACTTGTGGCGCCACATCCAGTGGCCATGCAGCACGTATTGGTGCAGCAGGTGCCAGACCAGCGGATAGACGAATAGGGCAGCCGCCACTGCGCCCAGCGTCTGCCACAGGGGCGCGGGATAGAACATGAAGAACACCACACACAGCGCCGCCACCGCGAGGTAGGCGACAATCGTGTAGTGCTGGAAATAAGCGGCAGTAAGCTGACCCAGAGTCATCCGGTCAAGATAGTGCGACCGTTTCCAGAAAGGCAGCTTGGCCTCGTTGATTGATGCTTGCGGCACGAAATCTGTTCCTGTGCGGGTGAGCCCTGCAATAGCAGGCTTCCAAGGCACGCGCCATAAGCCGATCAATGCGGCAGCATTGCGGCGCGGGCCTCTACTGCTATGCTGCATAGACCGTCGTGTCGGCTACGCCAGCCTCAGCAAAGCCGGCGCGGCGCAAGCGGCAACTGTCGCACAGGCCACAGGCTCTGCCATCTACTTGCGGATCGTAGCACGACCAACTCATCGCCGGATCAAGGCCAAGGCGCGCAGCTTCGCGGGCGATCTCGGCTTTGGTAAGCTGTTGCAGCGGCGCGTGGATGGTAAAGCCGCGCCCTTCGCTGCCGGCTTTCGTCGCGAGTGTGGCCAGATCGGCGAAGGCGGCGATGAATTCGGGGCGGCAATCAGGGTATCCTGAGTAGTCCAGCGCATTGACCCCGATTATGATGTCACGCGCGCTAAGGGCTTCTGCCCAGGCCAGGGTCAGCGAGAGGAACACCAGATTGCGCGCCGGAACATAAGTCACCGGGATTGTGTCATCGAGGCCATGCTTGGGCACGGCAATATCATCGGTCAGCGCCGA
>JANLSP010000520.1:0-12036 GCA_031362485.1 Novosphingobium sp. | reverse complement strand
CGCTTCGCTGCCATGATGCAGCAGCGATTCGATCGCGCCCACGGTCAGCATCGGCAGCAGGGTGAACGCCATATTGGCGCTGCCCAGCGTTTCGAGCACGCAGCAGGCGAGACTGTAGGGCAAGCCCTGTCCGCCAAACGCCTCGGGCCCGGCGACGGCATTCCAGCCCTGCTCGGCATAAGCCTGATAGGCGGCGGCAAAGCCCTGGGGCAAGGTCACCATACCGTCCGCCGCTTTGGCTCCCTCAATGTCGCCGATGCGCTGGAGCGGGGCCCATTCGCCTGCGGCAAATTGCCCGATGCCTTCGGCCACCGCTTCAACCAGATCGGGGGTGGCCGCAGCAAAGCGCGGATGGGAGGCAATCGCATCAATCCCGGCGCTGATTCGCAGCGCGAAAACCTGATCTGCGGTGGCTGCGGTAAAATCCATTGCGCGCTTTCCCTTGGCATCGTTGCCACACGCCTATAGCGCCACGCCATGGCCGACAACAGCCCAGCATTGATCCGCAAGGCAGACGCCGCCGCCATCGCTGACGCGGCAGAGCGTTTGCGCGCGGGCGAACTCGTCGCAGTGCCGACCGAGACAGTCTATGGCCTCGCCGCGCGGGCCGACAGCGATGCAGCGGCGGCGGCGATCTACCGCGCCAAAGGGCGGCCCGATTTCAACCCGCTGATCGTGCATGTGCTGGATCTGGCCCAGGCGGAGCAATTGGCCGTGGTCGATGCGCGGGCCAGGCTGCTGGCGGAAAAGCTGTGGCCCGGCGCGCTGACTTTGGTCTTGCCCAAACGCGCGGATGCAGCCCTGGCTGCAGCAGTCACCGCCGGCTTGCCGACCGTGGCGCTGCGCTGTCCGGCCCACCCGGTGATGCGCGCGCTGCTGGCCCAATCTGGCCTGCCGCTGGCGGCCCCGTCGGCGAATCGCAGCGGCGGGGTCAGCCCGACCAGTGCTGCCCACGTCGCGGCTTCGCTGGGGGCGGCTGCCGGACTGATCCTTGATGGCGGCAGCTGTGCGCAAGGTATCGAATCAACGATTGTCGCGCTGCGCGAGGGCGGCGGTTGGCAGGTGCTGAGGCCCGGGCCGGTGAACGTGGCACGGCTTGGGGAGATACTCGGGACCGGACCGGATGATCCCACGCGAGACACCCGGATCGAAGCGCCCGGCCAACTGGCAAGCCACTATGCACCCGGCAAGCCGCTGCGACTGGATGTTGCTGAGGCGCAGCATGACGAGTTCCACATCGGGTTTGGCGCGGTCGGTGGTCAGTTCAACCTTTCAGCCGCAGGCGATCTCGCCGAAGCGGCAGCGCGGCTCTATGCAGGCCTGCATGAGGCAGCAGCATCCGCCTTGCCCCGCATCGCCATTGCGCCGATTCCGCATAAGGGCATCGGCGCGGCTATCAATGATCGGCTGCAGCGCGCGGCGGCCTGAGCGCCAAACCAAAAGGGCCGCCCCTTGCGGAGCGGCCCTCTGGTGATTGGCGATCAAGAGCTCAGGCGGTGACGGCGACCGCCTCGGCTGCCGCTTCGGCAGCCTCAGCCGCCGCCGCCGCAATCGTCGATTCGTAATACTTGGGCGCATGCTCGTTGAGGATCGCCAGGATCTTCTGCAGCGCGGTCTTCTCGTCGGTCTTTTCCATTGCCGCCAGTTCACGCGCCAACCGCGAGGATGCGGCTTCGAAAATCTGGCGTTCGGAATAGCTTTGTTCGGGCTGGTCATCGGCGCGGAACAGGTCGCGGGTCACTTCAGCAATCGAGACGAGATCGCCGGAATTGATTTTTGCTTCGTATTCCTGGGCACGGCGCGACCACATGGTGCGCTTGACCTTGGGCTTGCCTTCCAGAGTGGTCAGCGCCTCACGCAAGGTCTTGTCCGAAGACAGCTTGCGCATGCCGATAGCCTCAACCTTGCCAACCGGAACACGCAGGGTCATGCGCTCTTTTTCGAAGCGTAGCACATATAGCTCGAGATGCATTCCCGCGATCTCCTGCTCGAGCAGTTCGATCACCCGGCCGACCCCGTGCTTGGGGTAAACAACGTAGTCACCGACATCGAAGGCGTTTGCCTTTGCCGTCATGTATCGTTCCTTCTCAATTTTGGGTTGGGTCGCACAGTCGTTGCCATCCCGGGCGCGCGCAAAACAGGCCGCTTGCCGGGATAAATGTGGCATCGTGCATGAAGTGGCGAGACCGACCTTTCACTTGCAAAAGAGCCGATAGCGCACGATGACGCTGACCGGCTGGAAGCCTCTTATAACATGGATGCGACAATCTGGCCATAGGGCCGGTTAAGCCACTGGTTTACCAGTCATTTCGTGCGCACAGGGCATCTTTTGGTGGCAAATCACCATCGCGATTCGCCGGACCCGCCACCGCTGCCCTAGAATTGCTTGACCAGCGATCCGTTGCCTGCGGTGATCCGGTATTCCACCGGCGTATCGTAAGGCAAGAGCTGGCGCAATTCAGCCTGCGGATAGAGCCGGGTTGCCTGCAGTGTGCGGCAATTGGCTCCTGTGGCATCACATTGCCGACCATCATAGATTTCCTGCGCGGTGTTGCTGCCATTGCGCACCGTCAGCTGGCGGCCGCTGCGGGTGGCGGTGACTTCGCCGGAAACCGACTGGGGGCGGCGCAGCACGAGCACGTCGTAGCCGACAAACACCTTGAGCGCGGTCACCTCAGCCTGCACTGGCCCTGCGACCGGCTTGATCGTGATCCGGTAGATCCGGTCGCTGGCCGCAGGCGGGGTGATCGCCGAAATCCGGATCAGCCGCCGCTGCTCAGGCTCGAGCACCAACCGCTGCGGGGTGACCAGCAGGCCTGAGACCGTCGGATCGGATCCGGGCACCCGCGTTTCGCCGGGCAGGCCTGGCTGCCGGATCTCGAAAGGCTCGGCCGAGACATACAGGCGCTCTTGGCCTGCATTCCACACCTCAATGTCTTCGCGGCTCGCCTTGCCGGGCTGCATATCGACAATCACCTGGCTCAGCACCATTTCGGCCAGCGCCGGGCCGGGAGCCGCGAGCAGGCCGAGTGCGGCCAGCGCCGCAAGGAGGCATCGGTAAGCAATCGGGATCGCGTTCATGGTCATCTCGTCAGTTTGTGCCCGGGCTTCATGGGCGAAGAGCAGTGTTGAAGGGTTTGCCAGAGAAAGTGGGATTGCAGATCATGGCCTCCAGCTTGACGAATTGCTCGCCATTGTTGGTGGCGGGCGGTTGCACTTTGCATGAACGTCCATCGGCCAGCACCACGTTCATTTCCGCCCCCTCTGCGGCCTCGATCTGAAACAGTCCTGTGGCATCGGATTGCCCGATGCCGCCGTCGCCATGGATATTGGCATTGGCCACCGGGCTGCCATCTGGAAAGCGCAGCTGGCCAAACATTGCCACTAGGCGCCTCACTGTCCATTCCAGCCGCGCGACGTTGCCCGGATAAAGCCCGATGCGGCGGGCGGCGCCATCATAGTGGAGCAGCCCGGCGCTGATCGGGCGGATGCGGACATTGTACTGCCGATAGGGCGTCAGCGCGACCGCGAGGCTACTGCCGCTGCGCACGGATCCTTCGGGCATATCGTTGACCAATACTTCGAAACGCCCGCCTTTTTCGCGCCCGTCGACTTTGACCATTACCATCGCATCATTGGGCGCTTTCCCGACGAACGAGAGCTTGCCGCTGCGCAGCGCCATGGTCGTCTGGAAGCCCAGGCTGTATTGGGTGTCGCCGCGGTTGGCGCCGCTGGGCGAATAGATAATGTCGCCGCCGAGCTGCGCCTGCATGGTGCGCACGGCAAGGTGGCCATTGACCAGCTCGCTGTCGATATCGCGATCATAGCCGGCCGCAAGTTCGATGTCGGTGCCGCCCGGCTGGTCGCGGCTCCAGCTGGCGGTGAGCGAACCAACCGGGCCATTGCGCGAAGGCTCGCCGCGGGGACCGGTTGTTCTGATGCCGGCATCGCCGACCACGGCGGTCCGCCCGCCCTGGAAGCGCAAGGACAGGCCGACATAGCCCGCATTGCCTTCCTGTGAGCGCGAATAGTCCCCCCGGAATGACAGATTCCACGGCCCCCGGTTAAGCAAATCCCAGCGAATCCAGGGGCCTGCACTGTATGACGCAGGCTGGCCGCGTTCCTCCCGCCAGGCTCCTGAAATGCCGATCTGCCCGCCGCGCAGGCTGAGATTGAGACTGCCGGCGAGCTGGGTGTAGGTTCTGCGGGCAATCGGCAACCCGGCAAGGTTGCGGTCCACCAATGCATCGTCCGGGAACAGCGGCGACAGTTCAGGCAGGCTCCCGTCACCAAGGTTCCGGTCACGCACCCGGATATGGCGCAAGTCGAAATCGAAATTCAGCCTCGAATTGCCGCTAGAACTGGCATGAACAAATCCCCCATGCGTGCCATTCGAGGAGAGCACGCTGCCAAGCCGGAATTGCGCCGCGCGGCCGATCCAGGTCGCCCCCACCTCGCCGATCACTGCCTGGCTGGTCGCCAGCACATTGGCGTCAAGCGCGACATGGGGATTGAGCCGCCAGCCGCCGCCCGCCTGGGCAAACGGTGTCCGAGTGGGGCTGAGAAACTTGCGGCTGAAATCGTCCATCAGCACGCCGGCATAGGCATAATAGATGGCTTGGCCGACCGGCGCGATCTGGCGATTGCGCGTGAAAAAGCGGCGCTCCTCGCGCACTGCGCCACCGGTTTCCGTGATTTGCAGCACAACCTCATAGGCGCCATCAGGCAGGCCGCTGGTATCCAGTGCCTGACTGCCGCCCTCATAGACCCGGCTGGCGATCACCCGGCCGTCGCGCAGGATATCGACCTTGGCGCGCTGGCCCAGGAACACGATCAGCGGATTGCCGCGCATCGCGTCCTTGTCGAGCCGGGTATCGAACTGGGTCGCCGCGCCGATCCCCAGGATCCGGCGGCGCCCGATCAGGCTTGAGCCCGGCGTCCAGAAGGCCCCACCGGAAAAACGCCATCCGGGCCGGTCGATTTCGGCAACGATCTGGTCGGCCTGTGCGCCAAAGCCAGACGAATAGGCAATATCGGCGCGCAGGCGCTTGTCCGATTCGCCCAGCAGCAGACGATTCTGCAGATTGTAGTTGTTCCTGCCGCGCGTGGAGCCAGAAACCACTGCCGAGAGCGAATTGACCACCGCCGCACCCGGTTGCGGCCGAGGCAGATAATCGATCCGCACGGCCTGCGCCATATGCAGCAAGCCAGGGTTGACGAATATGTCGACCCGGAAGCGTTGTTCGTCGAAGATGATGCCCGCCACTTGCGGTGTGATGCGCCCGCATTGCTGCGGATCTGATCCGGGTGTGCACACGCGGCTGGCGTTGCTCGCCAGATCGCCGGCCGCCAACGCGGCGCGCACGCTCGCGGGGTCGCCCAGCTGCGGCAGCAGCACCAGAACGTCATCTGGATTGTCGAACCGCAGCGAGCCGGGCTGATAGGTTACGCTCGCTTCGCCAAGCCGGCGATCGCCGAAATAGATATCGACCACCACCTTTTGCGGCCCAGTCAGGCTGTCGAAGCCAGCCGGTGCGGCGACTGCAATGCGGCCGGGCTGCGCAGAAGCAGCTATGGCGGGTGCGGCCGAGAACCCAGCCGACAGGCCAGTGAGGAAAGGCAGCATCCAGCCGGCGCACTGCGCCCGGCCTGACCGGATGTTCCAGGTGCCCGCCCGCTGCATTCGCTGGCTCTCAGACTGGCGCAAGGATCAGGGTCAGCGTGCCGGTGTAGGCGCCTGCCGTCGCTGCGCTGATGGCCGAGGTGCGCAAGATCGTGATGAGGCTTGCGGTGCGGATGCCATTCCCGCACGTCGAAGTGTTGCCGCTGCCGGTAAACCCGCCCTGCGCGACATTGGCGACAAGATTGGTACCGGAGGTCTGGCCGATGCTCCCCGCCCACTGCACTTCGTAGGCAAGGCGGGCCGCGCCGGAAGCGAGAGTGAAAGCAAAGGCCGTGCCGCCGCCCCGCGCGGTTACACTGTAGCCTCTGGTGGCGGAAGTACTGTGCGCACAGACGTTCTGCGTTCTTGACTGGTCGGCGGCGAAATTGCTGATTGTCCCGAAGGCGACATCGGTCAAGCGCGAGATACGCACTTGCTGGGCGAGGCCGGGTGCAGGCCCGAGCAAGGCCAGGGCTGCGCCAAACTGCACAGCAATTCTCCGGAGATTCCCATATGCCATTGGTAACGACTTCTTGCAGGATGTGGTTAACAACCGGCTAACATCGGCGGCACATTCACCGTGTCGAACCGCCAATCTGCGGGCGGACGCGGCGAGGGAATCTCGCCGATGCACAGATGACCGAAATGCAAACAGCCCGGACCGATCAGGCCCAGGCTGCTTGTCTGGAGTGGCGGGGGCGAGGACCGGGAATGCGGGCCCTGCCCTCGCCCACGCCTATATCCGTCGCGATTATTGCGGTGTGACGACCAGCGTCAGCGTACCGGTATAGCTCGTTGCAGCCTGCATTCCGCCCAGATCGGCCGTCGAGATGCCGACAACCAGGCTCGCGGTTGTCGCAGCGCCGGTGGCGCAGGTCTGGTGGGCGGCCGTTGAGACCAGGCCGGCGCTGGCAGAACCAGCGGTCAGCGCGGTGCCGCTGGTGGCGCCTGAAGCAGCGCTCCACTCCACCGAATAGGGCACGGTCAGCGAAGCGTTGGCCAGCGTGAAGGCATTGCTGGCACCACTGCCGGTGGCTGTGACGGTGTAGCCCTTGGTTGCGGTGTTGCTCCACACGCAGACGCTCTGCGCGCTGGAGGCAGCCGTGTTGGGGTCCTGGCTGGTGAAAGCGACGTCCGCGAGGCCGGTGATCCGCGCCCGGTTGGGCACCGAGGCCGAGATCGCGACCGTACCGGTCGAAGTCGCACCAAGAGTGCCTTGAGTCGCCGCCATAGCGGGAGCGCTGGCAATAGCTGCAACAACAATTGCAGCCGAAGCGATCGAATTGAGAATTGTACGCATTGAAGAGACCCCCTTGCAGTCACAGGCGCCGACGAAAAAACCAGACTATCAAGTTTTTCGGGTCCGTGCTGGCAGGGGCTAATACGGATACTCGGTAAATAAAGCGCTAACCAGATCGCTTTGTAACGTGCAGCCTGCCGAATTATGGTTAATTTCGAGTTAAGCCATTCGGCATGTTATGGATACCATACTTTACAGTGCGCAAGGTGGGCTCTTGCCTGAACGACCCTACGTCGTGGGGGTCCGTCGCAGCGCCGGCGAAACTGGCCGCACAAGCGCGCGTCAAGCGATGCCCGGCGCGCGCCAAAGGTGGATCGGGAATGATTTCCGGTCGGCCGGGCCTAGCTAGCCCTGATCGACAGGCGCCAGCGCCTCAGGGCCTGGATGTTGCCGGTGACGCAGCGGTGTTTGCAGCGAGCGCCGTTTCGAACGAATCGGTCTGCATGTAAGGCACCGGGTTCACGGCGAGACCGGCAATGCGCACTTCATAATGGAGATGCGGACCGGTTGAGCGGCCGGTCGAGCCGATGTAGCCGATCACGTCGCCTTTGCGCACGCGCTGGCCGCCATAGACATTGAGCCGCGACATGTGGCCATAGCGGGTCTGGATTTCCGCGCCATGTTCCAGCGAAACATAGAGACCATAGCTGCTGAACCATTCGGCCTTGCTGACAACGCCGTCCGCTGTGGCAATCACAGGAGTGCCGACCGGCCCGGCGAGATCAACGCCCTTGTGGCCGCGGCGGCCGCCAAGCACGGGATGCGTACGCATGCCGAAATCGCTGGTCAGACGTACGCCTTCAACCGGCATGCGCGATGGAATTGCAACACGGCCTGCAGCCAGCGGCGCAGCCAGACCGGAAAGACCGGGCGCAGCGAGACCGGAACTGACCGACGGTGCGACATAGCCCGAAGGCCGGTCCAGCGAGCGCCAGCTTGAAAACAGTTGGCGGAATTCCTCGTCGCCGTTGTTCAGCGCCGACTGGCGCGTATCCTGCGCAGCGCGCAGTGGCGCAGCGATATCGGCGGCTGTGCTAGAGTTGGCCAAGGCCGGGTTTGCACCCAGAACCAGAAAAACAGCGGCAAAAGCACCGGCGAGCTTCTGAATTCCAGTAGTGAACTTCGAAATGACCACTCAAAATACCTTGTCAAAAACGGCCCGACTGAATTCGATCGGACCGTGCAACCCAAGCTCTGCGCGGCGCCAAAAAGCCGCTTTCGCCTATTTTTGGAGATGGTCGGAACCCCCCGCCGTCTCGTGGGTTGTCTGCTACCGGGCGGAAGGTTTACAAGGCAATAGCGGCGTAGAAACTGCGCGACAAACCGGCTGAGAGGCGCGCTGAGTCGTTGAACGGCGGCTTAATGGCTCCGCGGAAATGGCGTTTTACCAAGAGTTTCCACGAATCTTCCGGCGCTTCGCCGCAGCGTTCACACAGCGCAAAAAAGTATTTTGCGCCAAAACGGACATGCCGAATTTCGTCGTCAAGGATTCGTTGTAGGATGCTAATCCCTGCCCAATCGCCAGCCTGGCGCAGTCGCTCGATTGTCGGCGGCGTAACATCCAGTCCGCGCGCTTCGAGCACCATTGGCACGATGGCCAGCCGAGCAGCGGCATCATGGCGGGTTTCATGCCCGGCATCCCACAGGCCGGCGTGGGCGGGTAGCGCGCCGTAGAAGCTGCCCAGCGCCTTC
Organism: Novosphingobium sp.; assembly: GCA_031362485.1. Classification (GTDB taxonomy): domain Bacteria; phylum Pseudomonadota; class Alphaproteobacteria; order Sphingomonadales; family Sphingomonadaceae; genus Novosphingobium. The sequence goes on along the minus strand of JANLSP010000520.1, from coordinate 3,382 downwards.
AGCCGCCGCGCCAGCAGCGCAAAATGCATCGCCTCATCGGCGGCGACCGAAAGGAAATCGGTGACGAATGACGCGCCAAGCTCGGCGCCGAACCGCCCGGCGGCATCGAGCGCAAGGTCGATCGCCGAGAATTCGATATGCGCCAATGCATGCCACAGCGCGATCCGGCTGCGCTCGGAGCCGCCGCGCCCGCGTTTGGGCATGCGGTTTGGCGGCAGCAGCTGGGGAATGGCGGGCCGCGCGGGATAATCAGGCATCTCCGCGTCGAAAACGAACGACAGCCGGCCCAACCGCCAGTCGCGCGCCACGCGCCGCGCCGCCATGGCCTTGGCACGCGGATCGGCTTCGAGCAGCGCAGTGCGGATGGCGCTGGCAACGGAAGTTGCGGTCAAAGCGCTTGCGCCGCCTCCAGCACCTGCGCAGCATGGCCCTTGACCTTCACTTTGTCCCACACCCTCGCGATCCTGCCATCCGCGCCGACCAGATAAGTTGTGCGCACCATACCCATGTAGCTTCGTCCGTAGTTCTGCTTCTCGGTCCAGATGCCGAGCGCGTCGGACAGGCCGTTCTCGGCGGCATCGCTGGCCAGCGGTGCGGCGAGGCTGTATTTTTCGGCAAACTTGCGGTGCCGGGCAGGCGGATCCTTGCTGACGCCCAGCAGCGCCGTGCCGGCGGCGGCAAATTCGCCTGCGAGCGCAGTGAAATCCTGGTTTTCGGTCGTGCAACCGGGGGTATCGTCCTTGGGATAGAAGAATACCACCAACTTGCTGCCGGCAAAGTCGGACGGCTTTATGCTGCCGCCATCGGGCTTCTCAAGGGCCACGTCGGGCATCACATCACCGACTCCAATTGGCTTATTCATGATTCAGACCTCCAGTTTTTCGCCAAGGATATCCCGCCAGGCCGATGCGACCGAGCCGCGCGCTTCGGCAATGCCTGCGAGCAGTTCCTGCCAATCGCCGTAGCCGCAGCTTCTGGCAAGTGCTGCGCAGGCGGCAGCGGGCGGAGTCTGGCTGTCGGGCGCAAGCAGGCGCAGCGCGACAAGCAGGCGGGAGAGGGTGTCATGCGCAGTGCGCATTGGTGGCGGTGCCAGACCGGCCCCGGCCAGCACTGCGAGCGCATCACCCAGAAACGGGGTCAGCCCGCCTTTCAGCTCGGCACCGTGCAACAATTGTAGATAATGTGTCAGAAATTCCAGATCGACCAATCCGCCGCGCGCCAGCTTGATATCGAGTGGGCCCTTCGCGGGCTTGTGCTCCGCCATGACGCTGCGCATATCGAGCACATCGGTGCGCAGCTTTTGCGCGTCGCGCGGCTTGAGCAAGGCAGCCGAGACTATGCTGACCAGCGATTTGCGTGCCGCAGCAGAGCCGAACAGCACCCGCGCGCGGCACAGCGCCATGTGTTCCCAGGTCTCCGCCTGCTCCTGCTGATAGCGTGTGAAACTGTCGAAATTCACCGCCAGCGGGCCTTGTTCGCCAGAGGGGCGCAGCCGCGTATCGACCTCGAACAGCGCGCCTTCTGCCGTGGCCACGCTTAGCGCGGCACTGACCCGCTGGGCGAGGCGGTTATAATAGAGGCTCGCCCCCAGCGGTCGGCGCCCGTCCGATTCGCTGCCAAGGCCTTCGGTGAACAAAAAGACCAGATCGAGATCGGAGGCGTGCGTGAGCGCGCCGCCGCCCATGCGCCCCAGCCCGAGCACAACCAGTTCCGAGCCGGCAATTGTGCCGTGCGCAATGCGAAACTCCGCCCAGGCCGCTTCGGCGAGCACCCTGATCGTTGCTTCAGCCAAGCGCGAAAGCGCCGAGGAAATCTTGAGTGGATCGTGCGCGCCCTGAATCAACTGGACGCCCAACGCAAAGCGCACCTCGCCGACCTTGCGCCGCACCCGGTCGAGCACCGCTTCGTAGTCATCACGTGCATCGCCAGCGCCGAAACCTGCCGCGAGCTCTGCGACCGAACCCGGCAGATCGAGCGCGCTGGTATCGATCAGCGGGTCGAGCAAATCGGCCCGGCGGGCCAGCTGGTCGGCGAGTGGCGGGGCAAGGCTTAGCACCCGCGCGAGCAACTGCAGCAGGCCGGGCCGCGCTTCGAGCAGGCGGAACAGGTTGACCGCGCTCGGCAGGTTGGTGAGCAATTGCTCCCAGCGCAGCAGCGCCCTGTCGGGCTCGGGCGCGGCGGCAAAGGCGGCGAGCAGCTGCGGCTGAATTGCCTCGTAGGCGACGAGCGCGGCGTCGCTGCGCAACGCGCGCAGCTTGCCCGATGTCCAGCCTGCCATGCGCGAGGCAAGCGTCTCGGGATCGGCGAAACCCAGCCGCGCCAGTTCCTTATGAAGCCCAGCGCCGCCGGTGGCGGACGGGTGTGCGGGCGACTGGTCTGCGGCGATCAGAGTATCATAGCGCGTCGCCACGGCGGTCGTGATTTGGGTCAGCTCGGCGACCAGCGCTTTGCCACCGGGCAGACCATCGAGCCGGGCGACATTGTCGAGCGCCTTCGGATCTTCGGGCAGGCTGTGGGTCTGCTGGTCGGAAACCATCTGCAGCCGGTGCTCGATCGCGCGCAGCCGGTCATAGCTCTCGCCCAGCACCATGGCGTCATCGCTCGCAATCAGGCCTGCCGCCGCCAGTGCATCAAGCGTTTCGCGCGTGCCGCGCAGCCTCAGCGCAGGGTTGCGCCCGCCATGGATCAACTGGTGGGTCTGCGCGAAGAATTCGACTTCGCGAATCCCGCCGCGCCCGCGCTTGATGTCAAAGCCAGGGCCGGGCCGCTCGACTGCCCCGTGATGCTCGCGGATCTGTGCGGTCAGGCGGCCGACTTCGGCAATAGCCCCGAAGTCGAGGCTCTTGCGCCAGATGAACGGCCGGATCGCGGCAAGGAACGCCTCGCCGGCGGCCATGTCCCCGGCGCTGACGCGCGCGCGGATGAAAGCGGCACGTTCCCAGGCCAGCGCCGAGCTTTCGTAATGGACCAGTGCGGCGTCGATGGGGATAGCGAGCGGGCTGACTTCCGATTGCGGGCGCAGGCGCAAATCGACACGGAAGACATAGCCCTCGGCGGTAACTGCGGACATGGTTTCCATCAGCGTGCGCGCGATGCGCAGCGCCGCCTCGCCGGGATCGTCACGCTCGCGGCGGGGCAGGGTCTGCGGATCGTAGAGCAGGATCGGGTCGATGTCGGACGAGTAATTGAGCTCGCCCGCGCCGTGCTTGCCGAGCGCCAGCGCGAGGAAGCCAGCGGGTTCGGCGTCCGGCGCGCGGCGGCGGATGGCATCGGCAATCGCGGCGTCCAGTGCCCGGTCGGCGAAGCTGGAAAGTTCGCCAGTGACGCGCAATAGGGGAAACGCGCCCGCCAGATCGCCAATGCCCAGCGCCAATGCCAAGGC
>JANLSP010000501.1:0-3346 GCA_031362485.1 Novosphingobium sp. | reverse complement strand
CTTGCTGCGCCCCTTGTCGCGCGCGTTGCAAGCACGCGGCAGTCTGGCGGCGACCGAACACAACGGGCTGATGCTGGCAGGCGATGCGCGCGCGATCCTGAAAGGCGATGCCAGCGTCGAGCTGGTGCTCGCGGCAAAGCCCGAACCGCGCCAGCGCAAGGCGCGCGGCGGCAGTGGAGGCGGAGCCAACCCCGTGGGCGATCCGCTGTTCGAGGCACTGCGCGCACTGCGCCGCGAGATGGCCAGCGAGGCCGGCCTGCCGCCCTATGTCATTTTTCATGACGCCACCTTGCGCGAAATGGCGGCAAGCCGCCCCGCCTCACTTGCCGAGCTGGGCAACGTGGGCGGGGTCGGCGCGCGCAAGCTTGAGGCCTATGGCAATGCCTTCCTCAGCTTGATCCGGCAGTATTAGGGCTTCTCCGGCAGTACCGAGCTGTGCAGGTGCTCGATCTCCCAGACGCCAGCGTCATATTGATAAAGGAACGAATAGCGTGCCTTGACGTCAGTCTTGGCGCCGGTGTCAGGGTTGGTCAGAGCCACCGTCCAGGTGCCTGCACGCAAGGCCCAGTTGCAGCCGGTCTTGATCGTCGAGGTGTCGATCCGGCCAGCCGGGCTGTTCTTGAGGAAGCTGACGAAATAGTCGCGAATGTCAGCCGGGGTGGTGCGCGGCCGGGCGGCGACTGTTGCCAGTAACACGGCGTCGTTGTCGAACAGTGCGGTCACCGTATCGGGGTTCTTCGTCGCCCAGGCGCTGTTGAAGCTGGCAAATTGGCCATCAAGGTCCGCTTGCGTGGGCACGACACACTGGGCAGCCGGTCGCGACTGGCGAGCCTGCGCGGCGAGCGCGGGGGTCGCGGCAACGGCCAGGGCGGCAGCTGCTGCAAAGGCAATCTTCATTTCGGCATTCTCCTTTTCGGGTTGGGAATTAGTGGGACACAAGTACTGGCATCCGGATATTTTGCATCAGATCGGAAGTGGCGCTGCCGAGCACGAAACGGCGCATGCGCGAATGGCCCAATGCGCCCATCACGAGTAGCGACGCGCCGTGAGCCAGTGCCTCGTCCTGCAAGGCGGCGGCCACCGAGCGATTGCCGAGATCGGCAAGAACGTGGCGTGCCGAAATCCCGCGACAAGCTGCGGCGGCAACCAGGTCTTGGGAATCGAGATCGCCTCGCACCTGCTTCTCGCCATCGATCGTGACGAACACCATGTCCGGGACCGCAAGCAGCGCCGATGCATCGCCGAGCGCCCGTCCAGCCGCCGCCGTGTTGTCCCAGGCAGCCGCCACCTTCACGGGTTTCTTGCCCGCCGCACAGGCCGGCGGCACCAGCACCAGCGGACGTCCGCTCTCGAACATCAGGTATTCGGCAACTTGCCGCTCGCTGAGCAAGCCATCCCGGTTCACGCCGATAACGACCAGGTCATGGACCCGGGAATGATCCGCGAGGACCTCATGTATCCCAATAGCATGGGAATGCTCGGTCAACGTGCGGCATTCGACACCGGCAGCCAGTGCCGCCGCGGCAATTGCATTGGCCGTTCCCGGGGCATCCGCCTGCCTGCCGGGCGTCGTCACATCGAGCGCAACGCAGATGACGGTAAGGCTGGCTCCATAGGCCTTGGCCAGACCGATGGCGTAGGCCGGAGCCCCGCAATGGGGCTGCGCGCTTTCAGCCGGGGCGAATAGAAAGATGGATTGGATGGTCATGGCTTGTCCTCGCTACTTCGTCACATCGTGTGCATGATCCTCGCCCCGCGTTTTCCAGAGCGAGAACAATATTCCGCCGGCGATCAGAGCAAGGGTCACAGCGAGGCTGGCAACCGGCGGGAACTTCTCCCCGCCAAGCAGGAAGTCAGCGACGAAGATCTTCGAGCCGATGAACACCAGCACCAAGGCGAGCGCATATTTTAGGTAATGGAAGCGGTGGACCATCGCAGCGAGCGCGAAATAGAGCGCGCGCAGGCCCAGGATGGCCATGATGTTCGAGGTGTAGACAATGAAGGTGTCAGTCGTGATCGCGAAAATTGCGGGCACTGAATCCACCGCGAAGACCAGGTCGGCAAGGTTGATCACCACTAGCGCGAGCAACAGCGGGGTCGCCGCGCGTACCAGCTTGCCGGTCTTGCCGTCAGGCACTTTCACGAAGAACTTCTGGCCGTGCAATTCAGGCGTCACGCGCATGTGCTTCGAGATGAACCGCACTGCCGGGTTCTTGGCGACGTCCATTTCCTGCTCGCCGGTGAACAGCATCTTGACCCCGGTGGCGATCAGGAAGGCGGCGAAAAGGTAGAGCGTCCAGTAGAAATTCTCGACCAGCGCCGCACCGCCCGCGATCATCAGTCCGCGCAGCACGATCACCGCGATAATGCCCCACAGCAGCGCGCGGTACTGGTACATGCGGGGAATGGCGAAGTAGGTGAAGATCAGGCTGATGACGAAGACATTATCGATCGACAGCGCCTTCTCGATGAAGAAACCGGTGTAGTACTTCATCCCCAGATCGCCGCCTTTCTGGGCCCAGACCCAGGCACCGAAGGCGAGTGCGATGGTGATATAGAAGGCGGAAAGTTTGAGCGATTCAGCAATGCCCATCTCCTTGTCTTCCTTGTGCAGAAAGCCGAGGTCGAATGCGGTGAGCGCGACGACAATGCCGAGAAATGCCAGCCAGAACCAGACCGGTGTGCCGAGCCAGTCGGCGACAAGAAATTCCATAGGTGAAACCCTGTTTTACTAGAAAAAAGGGCGCCGGCGGGACTGAAAACGCCCGCCGGCGCTCGAAGCTGGCTCAGCGAGCCGGTGCGCGCAGATTGGCGAGCCGGGCGATCTGGTCCTTGATCGCGAGCTTGAGCCGCTTCAGCCTGCTGATCTCGAACGGATCGGCAAAGCGGCGCGTCTGCGCGTTGCGCAAACGATCATCCAGCCGCTGGTGGCGTTCCAGCAGGCGATAGACACTGGTAGACATAGGTTAGCATCCCTTATGAACGTGGTTGTGTTCAATCGGATGAGCCGATGGTGGACCCAAGCGCCGGGAAGGGGGGACAGCACCCGGACCCACAAGCATCGGCATCATCCGATGCGGTCCGACATCACGAGGCAGGCTCACCAAAACTTGGTCAAGCTGCCGCGCCAGAGGGGCCCGGTCCGCGAGACAACAAATAAGATGGAAACAGTCGTGTTTCAAGCGGAAAATGCAGCTGGCTGATGTGACCGCCGGTTTTTGCCGGGTATTAACCCCTCGCCGCTATGCCGTTGGACATGAAACACGCCAAAAAATCCGCCCTCGCTGCCCTCGCCGCCCTTTCGGCCCTGCTCCCCGCCCTGCCCGGACTTGCCCAGTCCGAAGCG
>JANLSP010000468.1:0-4273 GCA_031362485.1 Novosphingobium sp. | reverse complement strand
GGCTTCGGCGCGCATTTCGCGCGGCTGGCGGCGGGCGAGGGCGCGCAGGTGGTGCTGGGTGCGCGGCGGCGCGAGCGACTTGCGGCGCTGGCCGCCGAGATTGGCGATGCCGCGCTGGCGGTGGATATGGATGTGACCAATGAGGCATCTACGATTGCCGCCTTTGATGCGGCGGCCGCGCATTTCGGACCAGTCGACACCGTAATCGCCAACGCGGGCGTATCGGTGGTCGGCCGCGCGGCGGAAATTCCGGCGGACGACTTGGCGGTGTTGTTCGACACCAATCTGCTTGGCGTCTATCTCACGGCACGCGAAGGCGCGCGACGGATGATGGCGGCAGGGAGCCGGGAAAGCGGCCGCGGGCGCATCCTGCTGATCGGTTCGATGGGCGCGCATGCGCCATTTGCGGGCAGCACCGCCTACAGCGCCAGCAAGGCCGGGGTTGCCAGCCTGGCGCGCAGCATGGCGGGCGAGTGGGTGCGTCAGGGCATAAACGTCAACGTGCTCCAGCCCGGCTTCGTCCAGACTGAACTGGCGGGCGAGTGGTTCCAGAGCGAGGGCGGCAAGGCACAGATTGCCGCATTCCAGCGCCGCCGGCTGCAGCCGATCGAATCGCTCGACGAGCCGGTGATCTACTTTTGCTCGGATGCCTCGGCGCACACTACCGGGATTGCGCTTTCAATTGACGACGGCCAGTCGCTCTAAGCGACCGCAGCTGCCATTTCACGGCGAATCGCCGGCACCAGATCCGCGTCAGCCAGCAGGCGCCCTTCTTCCTCATCAAGGATCGCCGCAAAAGCCTCGCGCTTGAAGCCCAGCAGCTCTTCCGCGCTAAATGCTGCATTGTCGGGCACGGTCGAGGCAATCAGGTCGATCATGCGTTCTGCCCCATGCAAGCGCCCCCACAGATAATCGTTTTCGCGGTAGGTGCGGCTGAAAAAGGCCCCGAAATTGTAGAATTCGACGCCGCGCAGACATTCCGCCGCGCCGCCTGCGCGCACCGACTGGGCATCCTCGGGCGAAATCCGGTCGACATTTACCGGATTAAATTCGGACATGCCTTCGCCGCGCAGCAGCGGCAGGGTAACGGTGTCGTAGAACGGGAAGCCGAGGTAGGCGAAGAGAATCCGCCGCCGCAGCGGCACCGGCATACCGGTAAGCATCTCGGCCATCATCGCTTCGGCCTGGGCATCAGTCTGGCGCAGCTGCCGCCGGGCGGCGAGGCCCGCCAGCACGGCGGCGGGATCTGTGAAGACGTGGGCCGCCAGCGCTGGAAAGTCCTCACCCAGCGATGCGTTTGACTCCAGGTTGAAATAGAGCGCCAGCGCTGCGTAAACCGTTTCGCGCGCATGCTCGAGCGCGGCGGCATAGGCCGGTCCGTCCGAGCCCCGATCTTCGGCGAGTTGCCGGGCAAGCAGGCGCAGGCGGCGGATGCGGAAGGGCAGATCGTGATCGCGCAGGAAATCAATGGTCGCCGCCGTTGCTCCGCCGCGCGGCGCGGCGAGGTGATCGAGGCCACTGCCACCAAGATGCTGGCGCAGGCGGGCTGTGATCATCGTCTCGGTGGCTGATCGCAGTTCGGGGCATGCCGCCCGAATTGTTAAGGCAAGCTCGTCGATTACCCCGGCAACCTTGACCTGGGCATAGCTGTTCCAGGCATAGCCGGCCCGCTCGGCAGCGGCGCTCTGGGCCTTGCTGCGCCAGGCTGCCAGCCGTTGCACATTCGGCCGGTCAAGGAACAGCGTGCGGCCGAACAGCTTCTCGACGGTCTGCTCGATTTCCGGCCGGATTGCCTCGACAATGCTGCGCAGCCGTGCGGTTTCCGCCGACTGGCGCGCGAGTTGCTCGAGGTTGTCGCGCATCGGCTGTTCGCGCGGGATTGACGAGAGCGAGCCGAGAATCACCGAGAAAAAGCCGGGCGGGCGCGGATCGCTGCGCTTCACTCCGCCGACGCGGTCGGGCCGAGGATCGATGTAGACCAGGCGGCGGTCGATTTCACGCTGCGCCGGCTTGTCGCGCAGCGCGCGCACGGCATCGACAAAGGGTGCATTGACCAGCACTGAGCCATCGATCAGTGCCACGCCGTCGACGTCATCGCGCCGCGCATGCTCTGGCATGATGCGCCGGGTGAAGGCATCGCGGCTCGGCCAGGTATCGCCGCGTTCGCTGACCAGCCGGTCGATCTCGCCGATCTGCAGTGCGGGGAATGCGCCCGGGAAGCTCGCCGTGGCGCGCGCGGCAAAGACCAGTTCGGGCAAGGCGGCAAAGCTTGCACCCGGTTCACGCGGTGCGGCCGCGCGAAAGCCGATCGACAGGCGGTGCTCGCTTTCTTCCACCACCGGCGGCGAGTGAAGCTGCACCAGCCCGGGATAGCCCTTGAAATCGGTGGCCGTGACGAACAGGTCTAGCGGGTGGCCGGGTGGCAACAGCGGCGGCCCTGCCTCGCTCGCCGCCATGGCGTCGAGCGCTTCGGCGAGCAGGCGCGAAAAGCCGAGTCCGCCAAACGGCGGTTCGAACCAGCGCGAACGAATGAGGCGCGAGAGTTTGCCCAGCACTTCGGCCCGGGTTTCCTTTGCCACACTGGCCGAGACAGCATTGCCCCGGCGCGTCAGCAGCCAGCGCACGATCGGCGCCGCACCGACCTTGACGAATCGCGTCCATAGCCGCGCGTCGGGATCGAGCAGCACATCGATGTCGGCGCGGTCAAGCCAGAGCTGGGTCAGTGGTTCGAGTGATTGGCCCGAATGGATCGCCTGGGCGAGAAACACCCCGTTGATCCCGCCCGCGCTCGCCCCGGCGATGACATCGGTCAGCACCCTGACGCGCAGACCCTCGCGGGCTTCAATCGCCTCAAGGAACCTGCGGTACACCGCTTCGGTGGAATTGCCTGCCGAATCGCCGGCCAGAAATCCCCGGCTCGCCCTGGCCAGCTGCCAGACTTCCTTGGTGACCCCGTGCATATAGACCGCCAGGCTGATGCCGCCGTAACAGACAAGCGCAATGCGGAGTTCCTTCTGGCGCATGCCGGGTCAAATGGCAGACCAGAGCGCGGCGCGCCAGTCCCTCGTCCTCGTCGTTGCTCATATGCCCGACATCGGGCATGAGCGCAGCGCGCAGCGTGCAACGGAGCTATGGGCATGGTCGAAGATGTGAAGGCCCACAACGAATCGATTGCGAGCGACTACAGCACTCTCGTCTATGATCCGATTTTGGCCGCCTTCATCGACCCTGTCAGGGTGTTTGGCCAGGCGGCGATGTTTGGCGACGTCGGCCGGCCGGTCGACGTGCTCGATCTGGCATGCGGCACCGGCGCGCAGCTCTTGCGTGTCGCCGGGCAGGTGGAGGGCCGGTTGGTCGGGGTCGATATCTCGCCTGGGCCGATCCGGATAGCCCAGGAGCGCCTCGCGCCATTCGGCGCGCGCGCGGAGGTGCGCTGCGCCGACTTGCTGGAGACCGATGCGGCCAGCCTCGGCCAGTTCGATCTGATTTACAACATTGGCGTGATCTATGCGACGCCGCCCCCCGTCCAGCGGCGCATTCTCGATCTGATTGGTCAATGCCTGCGCCCCGGCGGGGTCGCAGTGCTCAGCTATCACAGCGGCGGCGCGTCGGCGCTTCGGAGCGTGCTGCACCGCATTCTGGTTGCCGGTCTGGAGGGGATGGAACCCACCAAGGCAGTGGCCAGTGCGCGCACGCGCGCAGCCAAGCTGCGCCAAACACTCACCGCAACACCAGGCACCGATTTGCTGCTTGCGGCGCTGACAGCAATCGACAGGCAGTCGGACCTGGTGTTCTATCACGAGGTGTTCAACCCCTGTTTCGGAGCGATGCAGACCAGCGTGGTTGCCCGCGATCTCGCCACTTATGGGCTCGATTTCGCCTGGTACCTTTCGGCGTTGGGCGAAGAGCCGCCGGCCGATCCAGCCGACCGCGCGATTGCGGCAGACATCGCCGACCTCACCGCCGGCCAGTATCGCTATGCCGTCTTCGCGCGCTACCTCGATGCCGGTCTGCGCCCGGTCACAAATCCCCGGCTTCGCTGGGCCTCGGTCCTCCAGCGCGACAATCCCGGGGAGTTTACCGGCGAGCAGAATTACATCCAGGCGGGGGGCGCTGCCGGTGCAACGATCCGCCTGCCGGCCTCGATGGCGATGCTCGACTGTCGCGCCGAGGAGGCGCCGCTTGACTGGGAAGAACTGGTGAAACGGGCGACCATGGCCCTGAAAGGCAAGCGCGGCAGCTTGAATGATGAGGATCTGACGGCAATGCGCAC
>JANLSP010000464.1:0-2721 GCA_031362485.1 Novosphingobium sp. | reverse complement strand
CGCCATCGCCGGCAATTTCGCCGGACCGCCTCGCGCTGCCGGGCGCGCGCGCCGGGAAGAACGAGGCGGCAAACGGCAAGCCGCTCGGCAAGCAGAGCGGCAACATCTTGCCGGACCCGCTTGCCGCTCTCATCGCTTTGCCAAGCGAGGGCGAACCGGAGCCGATTGTTGATCTCGCAGCATTGCCGAGCGAGGGCGATCCGGCCCCGCGCGCACACGAAATTTTTCCCGGGCCCGCAACTAGTCAGCCCCCCCGAGACGCCGCGCCGCCTTTGGCGGATCTGGCCGTGCAGCTCGCGAACGCGCAGATACCGGCGTCCACCCTGTTGGCAGACCCAAAGCAGGCACCGGCGGCGAAGACGACAGTGCCAGCGGCGCCGGTTGCCGCCGGCCCCGCACGGCCTTCCCGCTGGCTGGCCGTGGCCAGCACGGCGCCGGCAACGGCGACCACTGCGATGCCGGGTACGCCTGCCAGCGGCGCTGCCCTGCCACCACCTGACGGCAAATTTGAGCCTGCGGCACAAGTGGCCCGCGCAGCGGAGCAGCCAGAATCACAGGGGCCCGCAACGGCCGCCGCAACTCCCGCGATCCGCATTCCGCTTGCCCGTCCCCTGCCCATGGGCTTGGCGGTGCGCCGGCCGCGAAGCGAAGTGGATTTGCTCGCGGTTTTCAGTGCAGACACCGCCCCGGCGGCGAAATTGAAGTCGGCCACGTCGCCCACACAAATCATCCTCCAGCCAGTCGGCCAGGCCCAGGCCGCGTCGCTGGCTTTGGTGCAGCAAGCCGGCAAAGCGGTCGATGCCGCCGCACCACCCGCGCTGATTGAGGCGCCAGCCGCCCAGCCGGGCTTCGCCCCGGCATACGCCGGGCTCGAGGCCATTGCCGCATCGCCGCAACAGCCCAACGCTCCGGCCGGCGTCGCCGCCGCAGCCGCGCCCATTTCGCCTGCACAGCCGCATGATTTCGCCGCTTTGATCGATCAATTGGTCGAAGCGCGCCAGGCCGTGCAATCGACGCTGACCAGCCAGACTGTTCAGGCGAGCGTGCAACACACGGAATTTGGTCGGGTTTCACTGACCTTTCAGCAGGATGCGGGCGGACTGACAGTGTCGTTCGCCAATCCTGATCCCGATCTCGCCCGCGCGGTGCAGAATTTGGTTCCTCCAGCGATGTCCGCCGACACTGGAACATCTGCGCAGCGACAGGATGGTCAAGGCGGTGCTTCCACTGCATCGGGCCAGCCTCAGGGACAGCCGCAAGGTCAGCTTTCAGCGCAGCAGCAGCGCGGACAGTCGCCACAGCGCGAGACCGCCTTCGGCTCCGCGGCGCAGAATAGCCAGGACGGTAATGATACAAAAACCGCCTCCGGCCCGCGCAACGGTATCTTCGCCTGAGCGCCCATCCCGATTTCATCCCACCTTCCAGCCGAGTGAACAACCATGAGCAGTGACAAGACCGACAAGGACAAAGACCCCAAGCCCAAAAAGGGCAAGGGCATGCTGATGAAAGTGCTGCTGGGCCTCGGTCTGGTCGGCGCAGGCGGAGGCGGTGTCTTTGGCATGGTTCAGGCCGGGATGCTCGGCAGTCACGGCGAGACCAAGAAGGAGGACAACCACCCCAAGCTCGTCAGAAAAGGCGAGACGGACCCCTATGCCCCCAAAGCTGAAGGCGGCAAGGAAGGTGAAGGCGCAGGGCTGCCCGAAGTCGAAGGCGAAGGCGGCAGCGAATACCGCACTGCCTATTACAGCTTCGCCGAGGACTTCACATCGAACCTCAGCAATTCGCAGAGCTTGGTGCAAGTCAGTCTCGCTGCCTCGACCCGGCGCGACGGACGGGTACTGATGTGGATGAAGAAGCACGAACTGGCGATCCGATCGGCCCTGCTCGCGGTGCTCGCGGAAACGCCCGAAGCCGATGTCTATACCGTCGAGGGCAAGGGCAAGCTGCAGAAGCGGCTGACCGCTGCAATTAACAAGGTACTGACCGAGACCGAAGGTTTCGGCGGGGTCGATGCGGTCTACTACAAAAGCTTCCTGGTCCAGTGAGGGCTGCTTCGTGAAACCCGAACGCGCCCTCGTTGCCGCACGCATGCTTGCGCAGCATTGCGCTGAACTGGTGCGTCCCGCGCCGCCGGCTGCCGAGCTGATTGCCCGGCTTGATACTGCCGGTGCGACGCTTGCTGCCGCGCTGGCCGCCGCGCTGTCGCCGCTGCTGAGCTTTGAGGCGCCGAAGGTAGAGCCACAGCCGGCCAGCGAATGCGGCGCCGGGGCATTGCCCGAGCTCATCGCATCCCAAGTTTCGCTCAGTCTGCTGCGCGCCGGCAAGGATCAAGGGCCGCTGCTGGTAGCTGTCGATGGCGAAGCCGTTCTGCGGCTCGTCGACCGCGCATTTGGCGGCAAAGGCACCGCGCCCAATCCGTTACCCGCAACGTTTCCGCTCTCGGCCGAGCTGATGATAGCCCGCCTGGAAGCTCTGATCATGGCCGCAGTCGACCAAGCCTGGCTGCTTGGCGGCAGCATTTCGTTCGCCGGACGCAGCACGGCGCTGGTCGGGCTGGCCCCGATCACGCCGGGCTCGCTCGCGGTCCAGCACTTCGTTGTTACCGAAGGCGGCGGCGCGCGCTGGTCGATCACTCTGGCCCTGCCGCAAATGGCAATCGCTGAATTGATCGGACAGAGCGCACGAGGCCTGGCAAGTGGCCAACAGCCGCGCGCCGAAGCC
>JANLSP010000408.1:0-5180 GCA_031362485.1 Novosphingobium sp. | reverse complement strand
TGGCGCGGCAGGCATTGGCATGCTGATCGGCATGGCGGTTTATCTCGCCGGCCAGCGCCACCTGCCGCCCGATCCGGCGATCCGGGGCGGCACGGTGCATCAGCGCCTGACGCGGGGCGAGTGGCGCAGGGTCGGTGTGTTGCTCATGATGCTGCTGCCCTATGTGCTGTTCATCGCGGCGGCCAATCAGGCCTATGGGCTGATGTTCGTATGGGCCGACACGACGGTTGATCGGACAGTGTTAGGCTGGGAAATGCCGGTGACGTGGATTGGCGTGATCGACGGCCTGTTCACCATCCTGGGCGTGTTTGCGGTCAGCCGCATCTGGCTTTCGCTTGATCAGCGCGGGCGCGAACCGGGTGATTTCGCCAAGTCGGGAATCGGTTATGGCCTGATTGCAACGGCGTTTATCCTGATCGCGCTCCTGGCGCAGCTTCCCGTGGTTCCGCTGCTTGGCTGGATCGTATTCTATCTGGTGCTCGATTTCGGCTTTGCCTGCATCGACCCGTCGATGGGCGCGCTGGTCTCGCGCGAAGCACCGCCTTCGGTCATTGCGACGATGATGGCGGTGCTCAAGCTCAGCGCAATGTTCGGATATTTTCTGCTAGGCTGGCTGGGCCGGTTCTACGAACCGCTGGGCCCGCCTGCCTATTGGGCGATGACGGCGCTGCTGCCGTTGGCTGCCATGCTCGCGGTTATTCTGCTGAGGCGACCGCTTGAGCGGGCATCGGAAAAAAACTAGGCAGACGCCCATGGCCGCTTCGCACCCGGCGCCAGCCGCGCGATGGCCTCCAATCGCCGCGCCTGACGCGACTCGAGCGCGAGGGTGAGGATCGGCTGCGGCGTCTCGACGAACTGGCGTGGCGACATGCCGAACAGCTCGGCGAATTCGTGGATCAGGTGGCTTTGATCGTAATAGCGCAGCGCAAGTTCGTCGGCCTCGGCCACATCGGCAACCCCGCGCAAATGGCTTGCCATATCGAGCGCGCGCGCGCGGCGCAGCACTTGCTTGGGCGCCATGCCGAAATCGCGCCGCACCAATCGTTCGAGCCGGCGCTGGTCGATGCCGCATTCGCGCGCGAACTGGCCGATGCCGGCGGTGGGATCGGCGAAAGCGAGTGCTTCAAAGCGCGCGGTCAACGGATCGGGCTGGCGGGCATTGATTAGTGCGATCTGTTCGCGGAGCAGATCTTCGATTGCGACAAATGCATCCTCCGGGTCGCAGTCGGCATCGATGTGGTCGAGAAATTCGGGATGGGCAAAGCCCACCTCTGCGAATTCTGCCAGCCGGCCGACGAAATCGGCAACCTTGGGACAATGCAATGCATGGCACGCGCCGGGACGCAGCGAGACCCCCAGACTGACGAAGCTACCCGTCACGGTGATCGGCATGCGCTGGCTTTGCGGGCCAAAAAACAACGCCGCCCGGCCAAGCGCGCGCGGACCATCAGCAGTTTCGGCAGTCCATTCGCCGGCCAGCTGCATGCGGATGAACGACGTATCATTGAACAGCCCGCAAGCCAGGCGATAGTCGGCCGGCGCTTTCACTGCGGTGAAATAAAGACGGGCAACCCACGGTGCAAGGTCTGAAGCTGGCGCGCGGTTGTAGGACAACGGCTGACCGTCGCGCGAAACGCCATGTCGCGGTTCCAGCACCCGGTCGATGCCGGGACGCGCCTGCCTGGCCATACCCTTTTGCCTCTCGTGCGACCCTGCCCCTGAGGAGGCTTGGGGATAATTCGGCTTTGTCCTGCCGAATTGGCAATCTACCTGTCGCATGACTTTTAGATTCGCGCCACATTCAAGCGATGGACCAGACTGAAACATGAACCTCGACGCAGATATCGCCCTCGCGCTGCGCCTCGCAGACGCCGCTGGCGCCGCGATCCGGCCGCACTTCCGCAGCGGCCTGAGCGCGACACGCAAGGGCGATGCGACGCCCGTGACGATCGCCGACCAGTCCGCCGAGGAGGCCATGCGGCGCATCCTGACGGCGGAAGTTCCGCGCGATGCGGTGATCGGCGAGGAATTTGGCGCCAGCACCGGCAAGTCCGGGCGCAGCTGGGTGCTCGATCCAATCGACGGAACCACCAGCTTCCTCGCCGGACGACCGATTTTCGGTACGCTGATCGCGCTGGTGATTGAGGGCTGGCCCGTGCTGGGCGTGATCGACCAGCCGATCCTGCGCGAGCGCTGGGTGGGGGCGACCGGGCGGCCGACCACATTCAACGGCGAGCCCTGCCGCACGCGGACCTGCGCCAGCCTTGCCGATGCCGCGCTGGCGACGACTGGTCCGCACTATTTCGACGACCATCAGGGTAGCCACTTCATGGCGCTTGCCGCGCGCACCGATCACAAGCGGATGATCATGGGCGGCGATTGCTACAACTATGCGCTGCTTGCCTCAGGCCACATCGACATGGTCTGCGAGGCCAACCTCAAGCTGCACGACTGGGCCGCGCTGGTACCGGTGATTGAGGGAGCGGGCGGCACGGTGTGTGACTGGAACGGCGATCCGCTGCATGCGGCGAGCGACGGCCACGTGCTGGCGCTAGGCGATCCGGCGCGGCTGGAGGATGCGGTGGAGGCCTTGGCCTGCGGGCACTAGAGTGCTTCCGACTTTGATTGCATCAAAGTCAGCACTCCAGATTCTTGTTTTACCGCGATTTCCGAGTCGCCAGATGATTACATCTGGCTCGATATCACTCTAACGCCCGGTCCACACCGGTTTGCGCTTCTCGGCAAAGGCGCGCGGGCCTTCCTGCGCGTCGGATGAGTTGTAGCACTGCTCGTGCGCCGCATAAGCTGCATCGATGGCATCGGCGCGGCCCATTTCGGTGGCAAGCATCACCGTATTGCGCGCCGCCTCAACCGACAGCGGCGCACCCTCGATCACTTCGCGCGCCAGTTCCAGCGCGGCGTCCATCAGCGCGGCCGGCTCGGCAAGGCGGTTGACCAGCCCGATCTCATAGGCCCTCTGCGCGGTGATCGGCTTTCCGGTCAGCACGATCTCCATGTAGATGCGCTGCGGGATCATGTGGATCAGCGGCGCAGCCCAGGGGCTGCCGCGTCCGACTTTGACTTCGGTGATGGCAAATTTGGCGCTGGTGGAAGCCACGCAGAGGTCGCAGGCCTGAGCGATCATCCACCCGCCGGCGAAGGCCACGCCATTGACTGCGGCAATGGTCGGCTTCGAGAGCGCAATGTTCTCATACGGCACCGGGAACATGTCGCGCGGCGGGACTTTGAGTTGCGTCTCAACCATTTCCTTGAGGTCGCCGCCTGCGCAGAACGCCTTTTCGCCCGCGCCGGTGAGGATCGCGATCCGGGCAGTGTCATCCGCCTCGAAGCGCAGCCAGGCGGCGCGCAGGCCGTCGCGCACGTCGGCGGAGAGGCAGTTGCGCTGCTCGGGGCGGTTGATCGTGATGACGGCAATGCCGGCTTCGCGAAGTTCATAGAGGACGGCCTCGGTCATTGGTCAGAACCCCCGTTTTGCAATCTCGTGTGCTTCGCGCTCCAGACCCTCGCGGAAGTCGGGATGGGCGATGGCGGTGAGGCGGCGCGCCCGTTCGCCAAGGTTCTGGCCCTTCAATTCCGCCGCGCCGTATTCGGTCACCACCACGTCCACTTCGCTGCGTGCCGTGGTCACCGGGCCGGACAGGGCGGGCACGATCTTGCTGATCGTTCCTCCTCTTGCGGTGGCCGACAGCACCATCAGCGAGTGGCCGCCGGGCGAGCGGGCACCGGCGCGCACGAAATCCACCTGGCCGCCGGTGCCGCCCATGTATGCGCCGGACTGTTCGGCATTGACCTGCCCGGTGAGGTCGACTTCCAGCGCCGAATTGAGCGTGACCAGCCGCGATAACCGGCCCAGCACGGCAGCATCGTGGGTGTAGCTGGTTGGGGTCATGCGGATCGCCTGGTTGCGATTGGCGAAATCGTAGAGCCGCTTCGTGCCGATCAGCGCGCCATTGATCGTCACGCCTGCATCGATTTCCTTGCGCGCATTGGTGACGACGCCGGCTTCGATCAGATCGACGAGGCCATCACCCAGCATGCCCGAATGAACGCCGAGATCCTTGCGGTCATGCAGCAGGCGCAGGATAGCATCGGGCACCGCGCCGACGCCGGTCTGGATCACCGCGCCATCGCCGATGAAGTTCGTGCAGTGGCGGGCGATTGCCTCGTCGGTCTCGCCAATCTTTGCCGGGGCAACTTCGACCGGCGCACGCGCAACCTTGACCACAACATCGATCGCCGAAGCCGGAATCGTCTCGCCGTGCGTATAGGGCACGGCCTCGTTGACCTCGGCGATGACCAGCCGCGCCTTGGCGACTGCCGCGCGGACATAGTCGCTGATCAGCCCGCACGAATGGTTGCCGTCTTCGTCCGCCGGGCTGACCTGGATCATCGCCACGTCGCAAGGAATCACGCCCGCCGTGATCAGCGGACCGACCTGGCTGACGTGGACCGGGATCACGTCGAGCGCGTGCGCCTTGGTCATGGCGCGCAGCGCGCCGATTGCGCCCATTGAGGACAGGCGGAAACTGGTCGCCGTCTCGGGCGTGAACAGGCCGGAAAAGCTGGTGGCGATGAAGGCCTTGAGGCCGGGGATGTCCTGCCCCTGTTCGATCAGCGCCTCAACCAGCGTAGTCGGCTCGCCGCAAGCCTGGCCGAAGACGATGTGGTCGCCGGGTTTGAGGAGCTGGAAAAGGTCGATTGTCATGCCTCCCTCTCCCCTGAAAGGACGAGGGATAAGGTGGGGTTCGCTCTCACAGCTTCCCCGCCTGCCTAAGCAAGCGCTCGGCGCGCGCCAGATAGGGCCGGTCCAGCATGCCGCCCTTCCAGCCGATCGCCCCAACGCCGGGATTGGCGGCGAAGATATCGACCACTTCCTGTGCCTCGGCGATTTCGGCTGCGGTCGGAGTGAAAGCGGCGTTGATCACATCGACTTGCGCCGGGTGGATCGCCATCATGCCGCGAAATCCGTCGCGGCGGACGCCTTCGGCGCGGATGCGCAGCGCCTCCAGGTCGTTGAAATCGGCCGAGATGGTCTCGATGGCGGTTACGCCAGCAGTGGCTGCGCCCAGCACGGTCAGGCTCCGGGCGAGTTCATAGGTGAAGGAATAGGAGCCATCCGGATTGCGGTTTGACGAGGCGCCAATGCTGTCGGCAAGGTC